>CAYOHO010000233.1:3041-4281 GCA_964403755.1 uncultured Oscillospiraceae bacterium | reverse complement strand
CGACGTGGCCATGGAATCGGCCGACATCGTCCTGATGCGCAGCGACCTGATGGACGTCCCGACGGCCATCAAGCTGAGCAAGAGCACGATCCGCAACATCAAGCAGAACCTGTTCTGGGCCTTCGGCTACAACGTCGCCGGCATCCCGGTCGCGGCCGGCCTGCTGTACCTGTTCGGCGGCCCGACCCTCAACCCGATCATCGCCGCCGCGGCCATGTCGCTCTCATCGGTGTCCGTCCTGACCAATGCCCTGCGCCTCAAGGCGTTCAAGCCCTACCAGTGAATGATTGCCCAATCCTGCCAGTGAACCGATCGCCCAATCCTGCCAGTGAACCAATCGCCCGGCAGCAAAAGTTACGAAAAGCCAGCGTTCAAAAAATAAAAACCCGACAACAGAAGGAGAAACGCATGAAGAAGACAGCCATCAAGAGAGCCACCGCGGCAGCCGTTCTCGCCGCCATCGCCAGCTCCGCCCTGCTTCTGTGCGCTTGCGCCCAGACCGACGTCGTGGGCAAGGTGTCTGCCACCTCGTTTGAAGCCGTCCTGAAGAAGGCCGACGTCAAGAAGGATGACGCTTTCTGCGCCTGGTCGCTCGAGGCGCCCGACAAATCGGCCCGCTTCATGTGGAGCTACGATTTCAAATCCTCGGCGCCGCATGACGTCATGCTCGAAGTCGACGCCAAGCCGTTCATCGACGCAGGCCTCGACACCAGGAAGCTTCCCGCTGGCGTCTTCGTCGACGGCATGCTCAACCTTGGCCAGAGCCTCGGCGATCAGGCCTTCCCGGAAAGCGCCCAGAAGACGGCATTTGCCTCCTATCAGGAACTGCTGAAGCTGAGGCGCGAAATCATCGGCTACCATGAGAAGCTGGACCACTACGGCATTGATGTCGGCGGCGGCAACAAGTTCGAATGGGCAAAGGACATGAGCACAAACGATAAGGACATCGTCTTCGTGCTCGATCCGAAGCTGCTGGTCGATGCCGGCGCCAATCCGGCCAAGGTGACCGGCTGGGCCTTCGCCAAGGTCGAAGTCAAGGATGCATCCGGCAAGACGGTCGAAGTCGACAAGTTCCTCAAGCCCTTTGACTTCAAGGCCTGAGCCAGCCAACAAAAGATGGGACCGCAGGAAGCCGGTCCGGGAGCGTGACATGAAGAACCAGCCAAACAACAGCAGCAATCCATCCGGCAGCAGCCCGTCCGGCAAGAGGCAGAATCCGTCCAGTCCGTCCGTCCGCAGC
>CAYOHO010000233.1:0-2941 GCA_964403755.1 uncultured Oscillospiraceae bacterium | reverse complement strand
CGGCAGCAGCCCGTCCGGCAAGAGGCAGAATCCGTCCAGTCCGTCCGTCCGCAGCACCGCGCCAGCTGCAAAGGGTGCCACCCGCGGCACCACCGCGGCTTCGACCGGTTCAGCCCAGGGATCCCGTAACCGGGTCATCGCCCTGATTGCCGTCGTCGCCTTCCTGCTGGTCGGCGGCACCGCCTTTGCCCTGACCCGCAAGCCGGCCGCAACAGCCGCCTCAGGTGCCAGCACTGCCGCCGGCGCTGGCGGCCATACCTCAGCGGCGGGCGCAGCCAAGACCGCTGCGGGGCTCACTGCCGCCGGCGACCTGGTGATCCCGGTGAGCGGCATCTCCAGCAAGGCGACCTTCTACCCGGCGACAGTCGACGGGGTCAAGCTCGAGGTCCTGGCCGTCAAGGCGCCCGACAACTCGATCCGCACCGCCTTCAACACCTGCCAGGTCTGCTATGACTCCGGCCGCGGCTACTACAAGCAGGAAGGTGACGTCCTGGTCTGCCAGAATTGCGGCAACCGCTTCAAGATCAGCCAGGTCGAAGTGAGCAAGGGCGGCTGCAATCCTGTGCCGATCTTTGACAAGGACATCCAGATGGGCACGGACAACATCACCCTTCCGGCTGCCTACCTGAAGCAGGCGAAGGTCATCTTCGAGAACTGGAAAACCAACACATGAGCGGGACGGATGACTCCGGCAGAAACGACGGCAGCCATCCAGTCCCCATCCGGCGGGTTGGCCTGAACGGTGGACTGACCGAAACCGGACCGGTGCCGGCCGGCCGACCGGCGAACGGCCGGCTTCGTGCCGGTCATCCGTCCGCCAGCGAACGGCTGCCCTATGCCATTGCCGGCTGGCTGGGGGCCGGACTGGTCTTTCTGGCCCTGATCCTGATCACCCTCCGGCCCGGCATCGTGCTTGGCCTGATGCGCCCATCCGCCGCCGGGTCAGCAGGCGGGACCGCCGCCGCCACTTCGGCCCGAACGGCAGCCGCCTCTGCCCTGCCGACCGCCATCCAGTCCACGGCGCCAAAAGCGAATGTGACCGCACCGGCCGTTCCATATCTGGGCGACACGGCGAGCCAGCCGGCGCCGTCTGAACCGATCGCCCAGCCAAACGACAGCCTGTATGCGCTGGAAGGACCAAGCGGCCTCACCCCGCTGGCCGAGTGCTGCGGCGGCCCGCCGGCCGCCCCGCCGCTCACCCCGCAGAAGGGCATCCAGCTGGCGAAAATCGTCAACGGGAAGCAGCAGGCCACGATCACGCTCGACAGCTACGGCTATTCGCCCAGGATCCTGATTGTCCAGAAGGGCGTGGAGACGACGCTCAGCTTTGACCGGAAGCAGGCGAACAGCTGCAACGACAAGGTCTGGTTCTCCCTGCTGGACCGAGAGATCAGCCTCGCCGCCGGGGAAAAGGTTCCCGCCTTCAAGCCGGGCGAGGACTTCTCGTTCAGCTGCTGGATGGCCATGAAGAGCGTTTACGTAAAGGTCGTGAAGGACCTCTCAAAGGTCGATGTCAAACAGGTCGAGCGGGCGGTTATCAATGCCCAGAACGAGGCAACCGTCGACTGCCACTAAACCAGCCGAAAGCCGGGCAACCGGCAGAAAATGATAGCCGGACGAACCGGCTTACCCATATTGAGCCGGGCGAACCGGCAGGCAAAGGAAGGCCGGGCAACCGGCAGCTAAAAGGAGAATAAACATGGAAAAAATTGTTCTGAACGTCAATGGCATGTCCTGCTCGCATTGCGAGAAGGCCGTCACCAAGGCGCTGAAGGCTCTTGATGGCATCGCGGATGTCCGTGTCGACCTCGCGGGCAAGACAGTCACCGTCGGCTACGCGGCCGGCAAGGTCACTGCGGATGCGTTCAAGGCCGCCATCGAGGATGCTGGCTACGACGTCGTCTGAACCGGCAGCCGCCGATCGGGGATTGATGCAGCCGCCAATCAGGGCCGGCTGCAGCTGCCGATCTGGGCCAGATGACATTGAAAAAGCCAGTCCCGCAGCGGGGCTGGCTTTTCGGATGCTCAATGATTAAGTTGGCTAATCGGCAGGCTGGTATGACGCGACCAATGTCCGGGCCCTTTCGAGTTCCCGGGCCGCCACGAACAGCGAATAGGTGCGGCTGGCCGGCCGGCCCGCTGCCGGTCCGGGACTGTTGAGCCCGCAGCAGCCGCCGGCGACGCGGTCCTCGGTTTCATAGGCCTTGAAGCGGATGCCGCTGCCGCGCAGGAGCGCCTGGTAGCCCTGAAACAGCAGCCGGTTGCGGCCCTCGAAGAGAAGCGCCTGTTTCTCGAAAATGCCCATAACTGTCACTCCTTGCCGAATGAACGCTGTGTGCCGTTATAAGCAGCGGCGCCCAGCTTGAACGGAACCATTCTATACCCGCCTTATGGCGTTTTTATGGAGAACCAATTCCTGAAATGCGCGGGATGGCAGCCTATGCGGCCATTCTCCATCATTTCTACAAATCGCTGCCCTATACTTGCTCACTGAGATCGTTTTTACTGCGACCCCGTGCAGCAGAGAAAGAGGAATCCCATGCCACAGAAGCTCGTCAAGGCGACCATCCTGATCGACGGAATGACGTGTGTCAGCTGCGAGAACCGCATTGAGCAGGCGCTCCGCACGACGCCCGGCATTGTCTTTGTCCAGGTCAGCTATGCGGCCGGAACAGCCAAGGTCACATATGATTCGGAAGTGACCAGCCTCGATGCGCTTGCTGACGTGATCGAGTCGCACGACTATACAGTCCGGCGGCAAACGCCGGCTGCCGTGATCCCGGTCCCGGCCAGGGCTGCTGCGGCTTCTGGTTCCCGTCGTGGAAATGCCCCGGCGGCCGTGTCCGGCAAGACCGGCTCGGCTTCATCCGGAAAAGCCGGCCCTTCTGCCCCCGCAAAAACCGCATCCGCTGCATCCGGCGGGGCGAAGGCTCAGGGCCAG
>CAYOHO010000232.1:0-4287 GCA_964403755.1 uncultured Oscillospiraceae bacterium | reverse complement strand
GCCTCGTCGACACCCGCCACCTGGACGTTGGTGGTCGAGTAGGACAGGTCGCCGCTCGACTTCTGTGCGCTTCCGGCGGCGGGCACCGCCGTGCCGGCCGCGGCATCGGCGCCATTGCGCATGCCTGCGGATTCCAGCGCGTAATAGACCGATGGCTGGAAGGCGCCGGAGGCCAGGGCCGCCTGAATGCTGGTCAGCAGCGAGTCATAGGAACCTGACCCGCCGAAGATCTCGCGGTCGATTGCCGGATCCAGAACCGTGCGTCCGGCAGCCGTCGTGCCGGCTGTGGTTCCGGCCGTCGTGCCGGTCGTGGTGGTGCCTTCCTGTCCGTTATCACAGGCAGCAAGCAGGGACAGGATCAGGACCAGGGACAGGAGCAGCGAAAGGATGCGTTTCATGGGACTCCCCTCCAGTTGACAGGAGCTGCGTCCGGCCAGCCCGGGCTTGAGGCCCGGAACCGTACCTGGCCGATGGCCGCGCCGGTTGTTCTGTCCCTTAGACGACGGCGCCCGGAAAAAGTTCCGGACGCCGCCAAGGATTGGTCATGGGTGACCTGTATTGGATCTGGTCCCGTGAAACTGCCCGTTCAGGCGGCTGCCGGGACGATGGACGCGCGGCTCGCTTCCGGATCAGATCTTCAGCTCGGACTGGACGCCGCTGTCTTCCGGATCAGACCTTCAGCTCGGACTGGACGCCGCCGTCTTCCGGCGCCGTCTCGAGGATCGGCTCGACGACTTCGGTCAGGAATTCGACCACCTGGCCGACCGAGCGTCCGATGTAGTCGCGGGCGTCAAGCAGGCTCTCCAGCCGGTCGGGATGCAGGCCGAACGTCGGGTCGGCGGCGATGCGGTCCAGCAGGTCGTTGGGCAGGCCGTCGGCCTTGACCCGGTTGCCGGCCGCCATCGAGTGCTGGCGGATGCGCTCGTGGAGGTCCTGGCGGTCGCCGCCCTGCTTGACGGCTTCCATGAGGATGTTTTCCGTGGCCATGAAGGGCAGCTCCTCGTCGATGTGGCGCTGGATGACGCGGGGATAGACGACGAGTCCGCCGGCAATGTTGAGGTAGAGGGTCAGGATGGCGTCGGTCGCCAGGAAGCCCTCCGGAACCGCCAGACGCTTGTTTGCCGAGTCATCGAGCGTGCGCTCGAACCACTGCTCGGCGGCGGTGAGCGCCGGGTTTAGCGTGTTGACGATGACATGGCGGGCGAGCGAGGCCATGCGCTCGCTGCGCATCGGGTTCCGCTTGTAGGCCATGGCCGACGAGCCGATCTGCGACTTCTCGAACGGTTCCTCGATCTCCTTCAGGTGCTGCAGCAGGCGGAGATCGTTGCTGAACTTGTGGGCGCTCTGGGCGATGCCGGCCAGGACATTCAGCACCCGGGCGTCGACCTTGCGCGAATACGTCTGGCCGGAAACGGCATAGACATCGCTGAAGCCCATCTTGCGGGCAACGATGCGATCCAGCTGGCGGACCTTCTCCTCGTCGCCGTCGAACAGGGCCATGAAGCTGGCCTGTGTACCAGTCGTGCCCTTGCTGCCGAGGAAGCGGAGCGACGCGAGCACGTAGTCAAGGTCCTCGAGGTCCATGACCAGGTCCTGCATCCACAGCGTGGCCCGCTTCCCGACCGTCACCAGCTGCGCCGGCTGGAAGTGGGTGAAGCCGAGCGTCGGCAGTTCGCGGTAGGTATAGGCAAAGCGCGCCAGGCGGCGCAGCACGGCAACGAGCTGCCGGCGGATCAGGCGCAGGCCGTCGGCCATCAGGATCAGGTCCGTATTGTCCCCGACATAGCACGAGGTGGCGCCCAGGTGGATGATTGGCTTAGCCAGCGGGCACTGTTCGCCGAAGGCATGCACATGGGCCATGACGTCATGGCGGACGATGGCTTCCTCCCGCTCGGCGGCGGCATAGTTGATGTCGTCGATATGGGCCTTCATCTCACGGATCTGCTCATCGCTGATCGACAGGCCCAGTTCCTTCTCGGCCTCGGCCAGTGCGACCCAGAGCGTTCTCCAGGTCCGGAACTTCCGGTCCGGGGAAAACAGGTGCTGCATCGCCTCGCTGGCGTAGCGGGAGGCCAGGGGGGTTTCATACACGTCTTTCATGAATACACCTCATCAATGATCTGGAATGGGCGCGTCGGAACCGATCGCCCGGCGCCATCGCAGCCAGCCGTGGCCGGCGCTTCCGCCCATGCCTCTCCATTATAACAGAATTCAGGGCTCTGCACCCGCGTTTGGCGACCGGCGCCGTCCGGTGCCGGTCAGAAAAGGGCAGCTGCCATTGCTGGCAGCTGCCCCGGTTTCGCAGTCTGAACGATTTCCGGCCGCCTCAGGCAAGCAGCTTGTTGACGGCCGCGAGCTTGATGCAGGTGCAGAGGACGCCGACAGCCGTCTCCAGCTCCTTGGTCGAGGGGAATGACGGCGCCAGGCGGATGTTGCTGTCTTCCGGATCCTTGCCGTAGGGATAGGGATTGCCGGCCGGGGTCAGCTCGACGCCGGCGGCCTTGGCCAGCCGGACGACTTCCGTGGCGGTGCCGGGCATGACATAGAGGCTGATGAAGTAGCCGCCGCGGGGATGGCGGTAGCAGCACGTCCCGGTTCCGTCCAGCTCCTGGTCGAGGATGCGCAGGGCTGTCTCGAACTTGGGCCGGAGGATGGCGGCATGCTTCGCCATGATCGCATCAATCCCGGCCATGTCCTTGAGGAAACGGACATGGCGCAGCTGGGTCATCTTGTCAGGACCGATTGTCTGGATCGACATGTGCTTGCGGATGTAGGCCAGGTTCTCGAGGCTGGCGGCCACGCAGGCGATGCCGGCACCGGCGAAGGTGACCTTCGAGGTGGAGGCGAACTCGAGCACGCGGTTGGGGTTGCCCGCCTCGGCGCAAAGCGCGATCATGTCCGGAACGCTTTCCTTCTGCTCGGGATACAGGTGATGCACAACATAGGCGTTGTCCCAGAAGATGCGGAAATCCGGCGCGGCCGTCTTCATGGCCGCCAGGCGGCGGCAGGTTTCGGGCGAGCAGGTGATGCCGTCGGGATTGCTGTAGACGGGAACGATCCACATGCCCTTGATGGACGGATCGGCGGCGACGAGCGCCTCGACCTGGTCCATGTCGGGACCGGTCGGCAGCATCGGGACCGTGACCATCTCGACACCCAGGGTCTGCGTGACAAAGAAGTGGCGGTCATAGCCGGGCACCGGGCAGATGAAGCGGACCTTCTCCTCCTTGCCCCAGGGGCGGCTGGCGCCCGGGACGGCAAAAAGCAGGGCCCGTGCAACCATGTCGTACATCAGGTTGAGGCTGGCGTTGCTGGCCGCGATGACATGCTCCGGCTTCGTGCCGAGCATGCCGGCAAACAGCTGCTTCATTTCCGGCAGCCCGTCGACGCCGCCGTAGTTGCGGCAGTCGGTGCCGTCGGCTGCCTTGAAGTCGCTTTCGGACAGGATGGTGCTGAGCCCGTTGGAGAGGTCCAGCTGCTGCGGACAGGGCTTGCCGCGAGTCATGTTGAGGCTGAGGCCGGCGGCCTTGGCCTGTTCGTATTTTTGCTGCAGATCCGCCTGCAGGGTGCGCAGCGCGTCCACAGATTGGTCACGATATGAAAGCATCAATGTTCCCCCTTGCACATTTGAAACTTAATGCGGTCATTATAATACAGGAATCCATGGACGTAAAGCAGAAACAGAACCGAAAAATTGCCGAATTTCAAGCGAAATAGATCGGTTCGAGCCGGATATTCCGTACTGCGCCCTGTGAATCCAGCCAGACGGCGGCTGCAAGAAAGATGATATCATTATGCATAACGGGATGACGCTGGAGATAGTGTTCGGCGGTGCGGCGCAGGCGCAGGCGCTTGCGGGCCGTCAGGGCCGCGAAAGGGCCGCCGAAACGGTCATCTGCCCTTCCCTTGACCTCGACGAACAGCAGACGGTCGTCCCGTTCGGCGATGATGTCAAGCTCGCCGAGACGCGGCAGCAGGTAATTCCGGCAGCAGATCCGATAGCGATGCGCCTCCAGATGGGCACAGACCGCATTCTCGGCAATGCGGCCGATCTCGGCCGCGGTCAGGCTGGACGGCATGGCGGGTACCCCCGTTCCAGATGCCGGTGCTGACCGGCCGGGCGGGTGAGCCAGCGTGCCGGGCGGCCGGTTCAGATACCGTGAAGGAAGGTGCGGCGATGGATTGGCGACGGACCGAGTGTGCGCAGGGCCGCGTAATGCTCCGGCGTGCCATAGCCCTTGTGGCGGCAGAAGCCATAGCCGGGATAGATGGCATCGTGTTCGTCCA
>CAYOHO010000231.1:0-4340 GCA_964403755.1 uncultured Oscillospiraceae bacterium | reverse complement strand
ACCAGTAGTTAGAACCGTTTTCCCAATGTAATTTATTTGAGTACGAGTTATCTTTTTTTTGGTTTTTATTACTAATGCAGTGATGGAAGGTGTGAATATACCTTCTTTTTCAAGGTCGTATACGGACTTACCCAGAACATACTCAGCAGAAACGCCAAAATGGCTGCCATAGGTATCAGTCACTCTCACCACGATACCTTCTGAATCGCAGACCATTACTTCATCTGCCAGAATGACATTATTTTCAGGACCAAGAAGGTCAAATATCATGTCGGTTTCTGCTTTTGTGAGAGAGCTGGTTTCTAAAAAACCGGATCGTGTTTGATCGACAAACTGATTTTGCCTCATGTGATTCATTCACCTCCAGAACAATCTATTTGGGATATTACATTTAGAGTATCGGAACCCCTTTACAAAGTCAAGCCCAACCTGACTGATCATGGTAACCAAGAGATCGACGGAAGCAATCTTGCTTCCGCCGATCTCAGAAAAAAATATAATTATGGGGGAGAAAAGTAAATGCCTGGAAATTATCGCATTGCCAGAGTGACTTCGCCTGTGCATGCCAGCATCTCATTATTGTATACTTCTGCACGGCAAGTAACGATTGCTTTCTCGGGACGTTCGGCAGCAATCGAACTGATAACTCTGATTGTATCCCCTGGTTGGATCTTTGCTGTAAAACGAACCTTATCAATTCCAATAAAGAAAGGAATCGTTCCCGCATAACGTTCCATAGATAAGAGAAGGATATCAGAGGCCTGTGCCATCACTTCCGTGGTATACACCCCGGGCAGGACCGGTTCACCGGGAAAATGGCCTTTGAATATTTCTCGATCAGGGGATACATAAAAGCTGGCCTCTATTCGTTCCCCCGGAATCATCGCTGTTACCTCATCAATAAGTAGCATCGGGTCACGATGGGGGATAATTTCCATGATTTGACTGCGGTTAAGTTTAATAGTATCCATGTAGTACTCCTTTCATTTAACGATAATCAAAATTCAATACCGCATAAAGCATGCCAAAAAATAAAAAAATATCAAATAAGCAAAATAATAATCAAAGAAAACTGTAAAAAGCAAACAAATACCATTATCCAAATTTTTGTGAAAAAAAAATCACCTGGTTTTCAGATTTTAAATAAAATATGAAGAGGAATACCCACTTTTGGGTAACAATGTATTCATAAATGGGTAAACGTGGCACTAATTCCTGAAAATATTGAAATTCTGAACTTTGGCTCTATTCAAATTTGCATAAAGCTTGAGATTTCATTAACAATTTCTATTGTAAATGATTTTTTTTTTGAAATTAAATGGATATGTATTCCATAATATATATATAATGGAATTAAATGCCTATGAAACCGACAGAATTATGCTGATAAACAATTAACTAATTGGCATTATAATTGCTAATTATAAGAATCGAACGGAGCTGCTATTAAAAAGCACGAAGAAAATCCCAATCAATAGGAGGAAGAAAGATGAAAGCGAAAAAAACACTAGTTCTCATGTTGGCATTGATCATGTGCGTTTCTCTGACGCTGGCCGGCTGTGGCGGCGGAGGCGTTATCAATGAAGGTGGAGGCGAAGGTGAAAGTGGCGGAAACACCAATCTGCCCACCATCAACTGGAGAATGGCTAGTACGTGGGGTGATGGTAATATCCACTTCACTATTGATAAGAAATTTACAGAGTATGTCAGTCAGCTGACAGGCGGTAAATTTATTATTAAGAACTATCCGGCGGGTCAGCTGGGTGCTGCCAACCAAGTATTTGACATGGTAGCTGACGGAACGGTAGAAGCAGGCGGGGACTGGGCCGGATACTGGTCTGGCAAGAATACGGGATTCGACCCTCTGGGAACGACCATGGACGGATTTACTTCGCTGGATTACTTTGTCTGGATCTATAAGGGTGGCGGCTTAGAAAATGCTTATCAGTATATGTACAACAAATTCGGTCTGCAATACTTCCCAATCATCACCCATTCTGCTGAATCCGGTTTCCGTGGAACCAAAGCCATCAGCGGTATTGCAGATCTGAAAGGAATGAAAATCCGTCTTGCCGGTAAAATTCAGGGTCTGGTAGCAGAAAAAGTCGGTTTCACACCGGTAACGGTTGACTCTACAGAACTATATGAATCCTTACAGCGTGGTGTCATCGATGCTGGAGAATTCTCGGTACCCTGCTCCGATTATTCCCTTAAACTTCATGAGGTTGCCAAGTACTGGTGGGCACCAGGCTGGCATCAGTCTGGTGGTGTTAATGGTGTCATGATCAATATGGATGCTTGGAATTCTTTGCCTGAAGAATATAAAGTTGCTTTTGAAACCGCTGCAAAATTATGTGCCGCTGACAGTATGGCTGAATATGCATGGGAAGATTTCAAAGCAACAAAGACCATGTTAGAAAGCGGTGTTCAGGTTAACTTTTATCCTGAGGAAGACCTGGCTCTGATCCGTCAGTATGTTCAGGACGCAACAAAGCAGATGATGGCAGAAAACCCGGATTATGCCCATGTCATCGACAGTATGAATGCATACAGAGAGATGGCAGATCCCTACAAAGAAATTTTGGGTGATTACGGCTGGGGATATACAAAAGAAGAATACAGCTACGATAATATGTACAAAAAGTAAAAACTGATTCTTCCGGCAACCCGGGAATTGAGCTTCTTCCCGGGTTGTCATACTATTACTGATTTATATCGCATAATCGTGAATTAATGGGAGAGAGGGTTAAAACAGTGAATGTTTTAAAATTAATCAGCAGAGGGATCGATAACATTATCGATAGAATTGGCACAGTTTTGTCCTGGGGCGCCATAATCATTTTAGCGGTCATTACATTCGAAGTATTTAGCCGCAGATTTTTCAATAGCCCTACCATATGGGCCTATGAAACGATAACCATGGTTTTTGCAGCATATGTGGTACTGATCTGCGCCTATGGGCTGCAAAAGGGAAGCTTTGTTTGTGTAGATCTGTTTTCAGCAAAGTTCCCCCCGATGATCGGAAATATTGTTACTATTATTACTTACGGACTATTCTTCTTCCCCTTTGTGGGAGGGATTTTGAAAACCAGCTGGGATTTCTTTTATAAATCAATTTCGACCCATGAACTAAGCTGGTCCCAGTGGTCTCCGATTGTATGGCCGGTTAAACTGGCATTATTTCTCGGATTGGTCATGCTGTTGGCTCAGGGGATTTCAGAAATAATTAAAGCTGTTGTTCGGCTTCAGGATGACCTTCGTGATCGAAAAAACAACCTGAACGAACTAAAAAAAGCGTAGAAGGGAGGAGCGGATATGGGCGTAGTAGAAATCATTTTAATTGGCATGTTCGTGGTGCTGATTCTGGGCATCATGACCGGTCATCCTCTGGCTTTCGTTCTCGGCGGTATCGGTGTTCTGGCAGGTTATATTGGGTGGGGTGATTCGGCCTTTTCAATCGTTTTGACGAAAATATACGACTCCATGAACAGTTATAACATGGTTGCAATCCCCATGTTTGTGCTGATGGCCAATTTTCTGACCTATTCCAAGGTGGCTGATGGCTTATTCAATTCAATACGATACTTATTAGGGCCTTTAAAGGGTGGACTGGGGCTTGCTGTTATCGCAGTATCTACTGTATTTGCCGCAACAACAGGTATTGTAGGAGCATCGGTTGTAACAATGGGAATGCTGGCTACTCCGATTCTGTTGAAACACGGCTACAGACCGGAACTGGCAGTTGGATCTGTTTGCGCAGGAGGATCTCTTGGTATTTTGATTCCTCCCTCAATCATGCTGGTTACAATGGGATCTTATTCCAATGTATCGGTGGGCAAGATTTTTTTAGCAGCAATCATCCCTGGTCTGTTGCTTTCTCTTTGCTATATGATTTACCTGGCTATTGTTTGTCATATTCATCCCGAGTGGGGACCGGCTATGTCCCAGGAAGAATTGGATGAAATGCCATTTAGCGAACGGGTAAAAGGTTCTTTGGTCAATCTGATTCCGCCAGTTCTTCTTATTATTGGCGTTTTAGGAAGTATTTTTACCGGTACGGCAACGCCGACGGAAGCTTCCGGCATCGGAGCTCTGGTTTCGTTGATCATGGCGGTGTTCTATAGGCAGTTCAGCTTTAATATGCTTTACACTTCTCTAATCGAAACGATGAAAACTTCAGCAATGGTCTTCATTATCCTTTTCGGTGCGAACGCCTTTACCGGCATCTTTATCGGTATGAACGGCGACCAGATGATCGTAGATTTTGTTGCAAGTGTAGGTATGGGCAAATGGAGCGCATTCGCAATGATGTGCGTCATCGTGTTTGTGCTGGGGATGTT
>CAYOHO010000230.1:0-4341 GCA_964403755.1 uncultured Oscillospiraceae bacterium | reverse complement strand
TGCCGAGCAGAAGCTCCTTGGCGTGCTCCATGCGCACGTCCGTCAGGTACTCGATGAACGTGCGGCCGGTCTCCTCCTTGAAGAAGGCACTAAAGCTGCTCATGCTGACCGAGAGGTGATTGCATACCTGCATGAGCGAGAGCTGGCTGTCGGCATGGTGGTCGCGGATGTACTGGACCGCCTGGGCGCTCAGGCGGCGCTGCTCGCTGTGGCGGCCGCTGCGCAGGTGGCGGATGCCGTCGCGGCAGAAGCGGACCAGCCAGTCCTGCAGGCGCGGCAGGTAGTCCGAATCGCCGCCTTCGGGCAGCGTCGGATCGAGGCTGGCCGCGGCGCCGGTTTCAGCCTTCAGCGTCGCCAGAAGGCGCTTGACGAGGCGGCTGACCTCGGACTGGATATCCTTGCGCGGCAGGCAGGCCAGGCGCATCCGCTGCACCAGGCTGCGCACCAGCGCCTGAACCTGTTCCTCGTCCTGCAGGCGCACCTGCTGCACGATGTCGTCTTCGATCGCGTCCAGGTCGCCGGTCTCGCCCGCCGTCGGGATGTCGTCCGGCGTGACGACCGGCCGGGCCGGCAGGAGGAAGCGGTAGTCGAGGCTCTTGAGGGCGGACTCGTGCGATTCCTTCAGCTGCGCCAGGCTGGCCGCCGGGCGGCCGACGCCGACGGTTACCGCCACCTTGAGGAGGCTGCGGATCGTGTCGTGGATCCGCTCGCCCAGCATCCGCATGTCCGCCGCCAGGGCGGCGGCGCGGTCGCCCGAGCCGAGCAGCGCCGTCGTTCCGTCGGGCGTGGCAAAGGCGAGGAATCCGGGTACGGCCTGCGCCAGCTCCTCGCAGACGTTCAGGACCATGAAGCGCAGGAGCTGCTCGCTGACGTTGAGCTGCTGCGCCGCCCGCTGCGGCTGGTCGACCTGGATCAGCGCCAGCAGGAACGCCTTGCGGGCGGGGTCGATGCCGAACGGGCCCAGGTTGGCAGCCACTTCGCCGGGATCGGCCGTTCCCTGGACGATCCGGTTCATGATCTGGTCGCGGACGAGCGGGCTCTGGCGATGGATCGTGCGCTGGCTTTCGCTGATCAGCTGCCGGCGGGCCGCCTGCTCGTCGAGGGCCTGGCGCGCTTCCTGCAGCACGTCGCGGAACTCGTCGGGCGTGAGCGGCTTGAGCACATAGCTCGCGACCTTGCTCCGGATCGCCTGGCGCGCGTAGTTGAAATCGTCGTAGCCGGTGATGATGATGACGCGCGTGCCGAGTCCGGCGGCATCGATGCGCGCCGCCAGCTCGAGCCCGCTGACGAACGGCATGTTGATGTCCGTGATCACCAGGTCGGGGTGCAGGCGGTCATTTTCCTCGGCGGCCTGCTGGCCGTCCTCGCAGACGGCGACGACCTCGAAGCCGAAGGCCGCGAAGTCGATCATCCGCATGATCGCATCGCGGGCCAGCGCCTCGTCTTCAGCGATGAGCAGCTTGTACATTCAGACGTCCTTTCGGCGCAGCACGGCATTGATGCGGCGGTATTCGCGCGGACTGTACTCCATCTTCTGCTTGAACAGGCGGGAAAAGTAGAACTCGTCCTGGAAGCCCAGGCGGCCGGCGATTTCCTGGATGGTCGAGTCGGTCATCAGCAGCTCGAGGGCCGCCTTCTGGATGAGCCGGCCCTGGATGTACTGGTGCAGCGTGATGCCGTTGTCACGCCGGAACTGCCGCCGCTCGCTCTCATAGGAAAGCCCGAGCGCGGCACAGACGTCCGGCGCCGAGAGGGTGGCCGAGAGGTTGGCCTCGACGTGGGCATAGAGCGGCTGGTACTGGCTGGCCAGCGCCAGCCGGCCGCTCAGGTCGGGCAGCCGCTCCTTCATGAACGCAGCCAGGGTCATGTAGGCCAGGCCCTTGAACATCACCAGGCTTTCGATCCCGCTGCCCTGGTAGGTCTCGACCAGCTGGCGCAGCATGTCGGCCGGCAGCGGCAGGGTGTAGCAGCGGTTGAGCCCGTCGAGGATGTCGGTGCTGGCGAAGCGGCAGTTGACGTGGAAGTACATCTTCTCGATGCGGCCAGCGGTGCGCAGGTTGACGCGCGTGTTTGCCGGGATCAGGTACATGAAGCCGGGCAGCAGGTCGATGCGCCCCTGCGCGGTATCGAGCCAGCCGGCGTCGGCGACCATGTAGTAGACGCGCGAGAACGGCGAGACCACGTTGTACTGGTTCCACTGCGGCCCGCCGACAAAATAGCCGTGGTCCAGGATCTCGATGCTCATCTGGTTGAGGTAGCGGCCCAGGTGCTGGTTGCGCGTGATTCCGCGCGAGTCTGTCCGCAGGTTTTCCTGGTCTAGCACCGGCTCACGCCGCACATTCCCACCTCCAGACCCAGATCATCCATGTCAGGATGCCCGAAATTCCATTATTATCCCAAATCTTCCATGTTTAATCTTCCCGATGAACCTAATATGAAGTTAGATTCACCGCCTGTCAAGAGCCGGATCAATCGCCTTCCAAGAAGAAGCAATCGCCTTCCAAGAAGAAATCGCAGCCTGTCAAGAGCCGGATTCATCGCCTGTCGAGAGCAGGATCATGGAGGTCAACGCAATGGCACACACCGTCAACGAGCCCCGCAACACCCTGATCGGCCGCATGCCGAAGATCGGAATCCGCCCCATCATCGACGGCCGGCGCCTCGGCGTCCGCGAGTCGCTCGAGGAGCGCACCATGGCCATGGCCCGGCAGGCGGCCGCGCTGATCACCGGCAGCCTGCGCCATGCCAACGGCCTGCCGGTCGAGTGCGTCATTGCCGCCACCTGCATCGGCGGCGTCGCCGAGGCGGCCGCCTGCGAGGACCTGTTCGCCGCCGAGAACGTCACGGCCACCCTGTCCGTCACACCCTGCTGGGCCTACGGCACGGAAACCATGGACATGAACCCGCTGACCATCAAGGCTGTCTGGGGCTTCAATGGAACCGAGCGCCCGGGCGCCGTCTACCTGGCCGCCGCCATGGCCGCCCACGCCCAGCGCCGCCTGCCGGCTTTCGCCATCTATGGCCGCGATGTCCAGGACATGGCCGACACCAGCATCCCCGAGGATGTCGCCGCCAAGATCCTGCTCTGGGCCAAGGCGGCGCTTGCCGCCGGCACCCTGCGCGGCAAGTCCTACGTCAATATCGGCGGACCCTGCATGGGCATCGCCGGCTCCACCGTCGACCCGCAGATGTTCCAGGAATACTTCGGCCTGCGCACCGAGTGGCTCGACCAGGTCGAGATCGAGCGCCGCGTTGCCCGCGGCATCTTCGATCCCGACGAGTTCGCCCGGGCCAAGGCCTGGCGCGAGCAGTACTGCCCGGAGGGCTGGGACAAGAACGAGGGTGGCGCCTTCGCCCACACCCGGGCCGAGAAGGACGCCGAGTGGGAGCGGGTCATCAAGCAGACGCTGATCATCCGCGACATCATGATCGGCAATCCCCGCCTGGCCGAGCTCGGCTACGCCGAGGAGGCTGCCGGCCGCAACGCCATCGCTGCCGGTGTCCAGGGCCAGCGTCAGTGGACCGACCATTTCCCCAACCATGACTTCTCCGAGGCGCTGCTCTGCTCCTCCTTTGACTGGAACGGCATCCGCGAGCCGATGGTCCTCGCCACCGAGAACGACACGCTCAATGCGCTCTCGATGCTGCTCAGCCACCTGCTCAACGACTCCGCTGCCTGCTTCGCCGATGTCCGGACCTACTGGAGCCCCGATGCCATCGAGCGGGTCACGGGCTGGAAGCCGGAAGGCCTGGCCGGGAACGGCCTCATCCACCTGATCAACTCCGGCGCGGCCGCGCTCGATGGCTGCGGCGCCATGCGCGATGCCGAAGGCCGGCCGGTCATGAAGCCTTTCTGGGAGATGTCCAGTGAAGATGCCGACGCCTGCCTGAAGGCGACCCAGTGGTGCCCGGCCGACAACGGCTATTTCCGGGGCGGCGGATTCTCCTCCATGTTCGAGACCCAGGTCGAGATGCCGGTCACGCTGGTGCGCCTGAACAAGGTCGAAGGCCTGGGCCCGGTGCTCCAGATCGCCGAAGGCTACACGGCCGTTCTGCCCGACGCCGTCAGCCAGGTGCTGCAAAAGCGGACTGACCCGACCTGGCCGACCACCTGGTTCGCCCCGCGCACCACCGGCGAAGGCGCCTTCCGCGATGTCTACTCGGTCATGGCCAACTGGGGCGCCAACCACGGCTCGTTCTGCTACGGCCATGTCGGCGCGAAGCTGATCACCCTGGCCAGCATGCTGCGCATCCCCGTGTCGATGCACAACGTCGACACGACCGAGATCTTCCGCCCGCACGCCTGGTCCGCCTTCGGCACGACCAGCGCCGAAGCCAGCG
>CAYOHO010000229.1:0-4373 GCA_964403755.1 uncultured Oscillospiraceae bacterium | reverse complement strand
CCTGCCAGCCGGCGGTACCGAAGCGTTCGCCGTGCTCATGCACCAGTTCGAAGGCGCGGTTAAGCAGCGCGTCGCCGGCCAGCACCGCAAAGGCCTCGCCATAGACGACATGGCAGGTCGGCCGGCCTCGGCGCAGGTCATCGTCATCCATGCAGGGCAGGTCGTCATGGATCAGCGAATAGGTGTGGATCATTTCCAGGGCAGCCGCAAACGGCAGGGCCGCCGAGGGATCGCCGCCCAGCAGGCTGGTCACGGCAAGCAGCAGCACCGGCCGGATACGCTTGCCGCCGGCCAGGAGGCTGTAGCGCGCGGCTTCGACGACGCGTCCGCCGGCAGCCAGGTCAAGGACGGGATAGGCGCCGGGCAGGTACTGCTCGACGGTCAGGCGCCACTGGTCGAATTCGCGGCTGAATCCGCCTGGCTCAGTCATTGGCGCTCTCCGCGAACGGCTGCTCGGTCAGGCTGCCGTCCGGGTTCTCAATCAGGATCGTGATCTTCTTCTCAATGGCATCGAGCTGGTTCTGGCAGCGGCGGGTCAGCTCGATGCCGCGGGCAAACAGGTCCATCGACTGGTCGAGCGTGATGTCGCCCGACTCAAGGCGGCGGACGATCTGTTCGAGTTCGCGCACGAGCTCCTCGTAGGGACGGTCATCGGCCGCGGCAGCCGACGCAGTTTCAGGCGCGGCGGCAGGCGCAGCGGCAGGTGCGACGGTGGGTGCAGCGACTGGTGCGACGGTGGGCGCAGCGGCAGGTGCGACGGTGGGCGCAGCGACTGGTGCAGCGGCGGGCGCAGCGGCAGGCGCGGCGGTTGGTGCGGCGGCAGGCATTTCGGCCTGTGTACCAGCAACGGCGGCAATCCCGTCTGACGCTGACGGGTCATCCACATGGCTGGAAGCTGGAGCCGGCTGGCAGCTCTCATTCACAGCGGCCTTGTCCTGGAACAGGGATTCCAGCGGTGTCATTTCCTGATCATCTTTCATCGCGATCACTCCTTGTCGTAACCTGATGGACGGTGCAGTCCAGGTCGCCGTCGGCGAGTGAGACCCGGACGGGGTCGCCGCTGCGGATGGTGCCCACCGAGGTGAGCGGCCGGCCGCTGGCCGGGTCGGTGACGAGGCCGTAGCCGCGCGCGAGCACCTTCAGCGGGCTCATGGAATCAAGCTTGCCGGACAGGTAGTTGAGCCGGTTGTGTGCATCGGTGACACGCCTGAGCGCAGCCGCCTGCTGGCGTTCGCGCATGCGGTCGAGGTCGGCCTGGCGCCGCTCGACCAGGAGGTAGGGTTCACGGAAGATCCGGTTCTGCGCCAGCCGGTTCAGCCGCTCGCCGGCCAGCGAGGCGCGGCTGCGCAGGGCCTGCACGAGGCGGGCGCGCTGGCGCAGCAGGAATTCATCCAGGTCCGCGCGCACGGGCATGACCTGTTCGGCGGCTGCCGAGGGTGTCGGGGCGCGGCGGTCGGCCGCGAAGTCGCAGATCGTGAAGTCGGTCTCGTGACCGACCGCCGAAACCACCGGGATGCGGGAAGCATGGACGGCCCGCGCCACGACCTCCTCGTTGAAGGCCCAGAGGTCCTCGATCGAGCCGCCGCCGCGGCCGACGATGATGACGTCGACTTCCTGGCGGCGATTGAGCAGGCGGATGGCGGCAGCGATCTTTTCGGCAGCCCCGTCGCCCTGGACCGGCACGGGCACCAGCTGAAGCGAGAAGTTGGGGAAGCGCCGGCCGAGCACATGAATGATGTCACGGATGACGGCGCCCGACGGCGAGGTGACGACGCCGATTCGGCGCGGCAGCAGGGGCAGCGGCTTCTTGGCGGACTCGTCAAAAAGGCCCTCGGCGGCGAGCCGCTGCTTGAGCTGCTCGAAGGCAAGGAACAGGTCGCCGACGCCGGCGGCCGTCATTTCACTGACATAGAGCTGGAACTTGCCGTCGCGCTCATAGAGCGAGGCGCGAGCGGTCACGACGACTTTCGTGCCGTCGACCGGGCGGAAACGCAGGCGGGCGGCATCGCGGCGGAACATGACGCAGCTGACGGTGGCCTGCTCATCCTTGAGGCTGAAGTAAAGATGTCCGGATGCATACATCTTGCAGCCGGACAGTTCCCCGCGCACGCTGACCGAGCTGAGGAACGGATCGCGCTCGAGCAAGGCCTGGACGCGCTGGTTCAGCTGGTAGACAGTGATGGGTTCTCGGGCACTCATGGCTTCCGGGAGCGGGGCCGGCTGCCGCCGTCCTTTCCGGTTTCATCGCCAGCCTGGCCGGCGTCGCTTGCGACCGTGCCGGTCATTGCGGCATCGCTGTTCCCGACTGCATCGGCATCGCTGTTCCCGGCTGCATCGGCATCCTGGGCCGCATCGCCAGAGCCAGCAGCTTCGGTGCCGGTCAGGGCGATGCGGGCGGCCTCCGCGGCTTCCGCGGCCCGGGCGGCCTCTTCTTCTGCCGCATGGGCGGCAGCGGCAGCGGCGTCCGACGCTTCATGGCCGGCTGCCCGCTCGCGTTCGGCGTGCAGGCGGCCGAGAACCGCGTTGATGTAGGAGCGCGACTCCTCGCTGCTGTACTTGCGGGCCAGCAGCACCGCCTCGGAGATGGCCACGCTGTCCGGAACATCCGGAACATGGCAGATCTCGAAGACGGCCAGACGCAGGATCGTCAGGTCGATCCGCGGCAGGCGGTTCTTGGTCCAGCGCTTGAGATAGGGCGTAAAGGTCGTGTCCAGATCATCGCGCCGGGTACGCACGCCGTCGAACAGCTGCTTCAGGTACGGCACGTCGCCGGCCGCCACCTCGCGCTGCTCGATGAACTCGGCGAGCTGACGCTCCTCCTCGCCTTTCTGGATCTCGATCTGGTACAGCAGCATGAATGCCGCCTCGCGGGCATCCCGTCGGCTCATCTTGGCTCTCCTTTACCGGAACATGCCCGGTGGCAGTATTTTGTCCAGAAGATCGCGGAAGTCATCCCGGTTGGCAAAGTAGCGGACGCCGACCAGGTAGCCGGCCAGCGTCAGGGTCAGGATGAAGAGGGTCTTGAAAAAGCCGAAGATAACCAGCAGCAGTGCCAGCGAAAGGCCGGCGGCTGCGCCGATCAGGCCGGGGTTGCGCCCCTTGAGGTTTTCCATGACCCTGGACCAGAGGATCTTCATGTCAGCGCTCCACTCGGGCCGCAATCTGCTCGACGCGGCTCACCCGAACGATCACGTGATCGACCGGTATGCCTGTGTAGCGTTCGATATCTTTCTTGACCCGGTCCTGCACCTTCGACATCATGGCGGGAACCTCGACGTCGGAATAGAGGACGGCAATCAGTGTCACATTGATCTTGTCGCCATGGGCCGACGAGACGCGGGCCTTGGCGGACTTGATGCCGCCCTGGGCCAGCCGGGCGGCGTTCAGGGCGATCGATTCGATGGCATCGACACCGATGTCGATAACACCGATGTCGTTGTCGCGCACGCGCGTCTTGCGCAGGCGGCCGCTCATGACGCCGTAGCTCAGCGTCAGCACGGCAGCCAGGAAGAGCGCAGAATCCACCAGCAGGGCGAACGTGCGG
Organism: uncultured Oscillospiraceae bacterium; assembly: GCA_964403755.1. Lineage (GTDB taxonomy): Bacteria > Bacillota > Clostridia > Saccharofermentanales > UBA5734 > JAXGXQ01. The sequence goes on along the minus strand of CAYOHO010000229.1, from coordinate 829 downwards.
GTCGATGTGCGCTCCGCCATCAGGTTGAACAGCACGATGACCCCGCCGAGGACGTCCGCGTTCAGGATCATCGCCAGGGTCACGAGCGTGAGAATTGCGCTCAGGAACGAGAACAGGATCAGCAAGATGCGGGCCGTACGGCTCATTTGGCCACTTCCTCCCGGGTTCTCACACCCTTCACGTGCACATGGACTGCGTCGACGATGAGGTCCGTGTACTTTTCCACGTCAGCCTTGACCCGCTCCTGGATCGACCAGGCAACCTCGGGGATGATGTTCCCGAAGAAGATGACCGGGAACACCGTGATGCTCACCATGTCCTCGTTGTCCTTGTGGAAGATGACCTTGACGCCCTTGCCTTCATGGGCCACGCCGATCGCTTCCTTGAAGGTCACCACGCTGCTGCTGTCGAGCGCGGCAACACCGGGTGTCTGCAGGGCCGCCTCGGCAGCGTACTGCGCGACAAAGCCCTGCGACATGGTGCGTTCGCCCTTGATTGAAAAACGGTCGCCCGTGTCAGCCATGTGTCGTATCCTTCAGGACGGCTGTCCGCCCATTGCCCGGCGGGAAGACCGCCAGACGACGCCGGGCTGCCGGAAAGGCGGCCCGGACGGCGATGCGGCAGCGCTGCAGCCTGCTGGGCAGGCTGCGGCCTGCACGGCAGGCTTCAGGCACGCTCCATGTATTCACCCGTGCGGGTGTCGATGCGGACCCGGTCGCCCTCGTTGACGAACAGCGGCACACGGATGGTGGCGCCGGTCTCGACGACAGCGGTCTTGGTCGCGTTCTGGGCCGTGTCGCCCTTGACGCCCGGCTCGGTCTGAGTGATC
>CAYOHO010000228.1:0-4381 GCA_964403755.1 uncultured Oscillospiraceae bacterium | reverse complement strand
TGCCGGGCAACTGCCTGCAGGCCGGGCCGGTAGTCGCTCAGGTCGTCGGCGTTCGAGCCTTCGGCCCCCCGGGTGCCGGGCTCGAGGTCGGCGATGGCGCGGATCTTGCCGAACAGCTCTGACTTGCAGAGGAAGCAGCGGTTGGTCGGGTTGTCGGCGAAGCCTTCCACGTCGAGCTCCTCGGAAACGATCGTTCGGTGGGGGATGCCCCACTGGGCCGCGAAGGCGACGGCCTCGTTGTACTCGCGGGCCGGGAAGGTCGCCGACTGGGCGGTCACGCCCTCCGCCTGGTCACCGAGCACGTCATGGGCGACACGGAGCAGGAAGGAGGAGTCGACGCCGCCGGAAAAGGCGACTTTCAGCCGCCCATAGCCGCGGATGATGCGCTGGAGCTTTTCGTACTTCTCGAGCAGCGCCGGCTGCAGGCTGGCGAGCCGCGTGGCGGTTTCCGTGCTGCTTCCGGTCTTGACGCTGCTGTTGTCACTGCTGCCACTGATTCTGTCGCTGTTGCTGTCCATGTTCACCTCAATCTGTCAGGCTGGCCGGAACCGGCTGCCGGACGGCAGCATCTTGCCCGATCTGCATAACATAGTATTTCGATAGTAATTATAGATTACTTTCCACGGTTATTATCGCGGGGTCGCCGGGCCCTGTCAAGCGCGACGCCCGCGGCCGCAGATCAGGCTGGCGCCTTGGATACGGTCGTGGCTTGACACCATTGGCGGGCGCGCCTACAATACCGTCATTCGATATCCATACATTTATATAGGATAACTCGATGATTTGATGCCGCAAGCGAAGATGCCGCCCGGAAGCCGCCGGCCATCGAGCATGCTCAAGAGGAGATCAAGCCATGGACTTCACGACCCGCTGCGTGCATGGCGGCAGCCCAAAAGCCGCTGGAACGGCCGAAGGGCCAAGTGACTGTACGAAGAACGTACCAGCCGGAACGGCTGGTGTGGCGTCCGCCGGACGGCCGGCTGCCGGACCGCCGGACTATGGCGCCATTGCCGTGCCGATCTACCAGACGGCGACCTTCGCCCATCCCGGGGTCGGCCAGAGCACCGGCTACGACTACTCGCGGGTCCAGAACCCGACGCGCGAGCATCTGGAGCGGCTGGTTGCCAACCTTGAGCAGGGCTGCGACGCCCTGGCGTTCAGCTCCGGCATGGCGGCCCTGACCGCGATCATGGCGCTGTTCCGCTGCGGCGACCACATTGTCTCCTCGGCCGACCTCTATGGCGGCACGTTCCGTCTCTTCCGCATGCTCACGGAGACGTCGGGGATCTCGTTTTCGGCGGTCGACAGCACGCGCATCGACATGCTGGCGGCTGCCATCCGCCCCGAGACGCGGGCGCTGTTTATCGAGACGCCGACCAATCCGATGATGCAGGTCACTGACCTCGCCGCCGCCGCCCGGCTGGCCCATGAGCACGGTCTGCTGCTGATCGTCGACAACACATTCCTGACGCCCTATTTCCAGAAGCCGCTCACGCTCGGCGCCGACATCGTGCTGCACAGCGGCACCAAGTATCTCGGCGGCCACAATGACACACTTGCCGGCTTCGCGGTTGTCGCCGACCCGCAGCTGTCGGAGCGCCTGCGCCTGATCTACAAGACGACCGGCGCCTGCCTGGCGCCGCTTGACAGCTGGCTGCTGATCCGCGGCATCAAGACGCTGGCGCTGCGCCTCGACCGCCAGCAGGCGAATGCGCTCGCCCTGGCCCGCTGGCTCAAGGCCCACCCGCGCGTCGGCCGCGTCCACTACCCCGGGCTGCCCGAGCATCCCCAGTATGCCCTGACCGGCCGCCAGAGCACCGGCTTCGGCGCCATGATCTCGTTCGAGGTTGACAGCGCCGAGACGGCCTGCCGGCTGCTCGAGCGAGTCGAGCTGATGCTCTACGCCGAAAGCCTTGGCGGCACGGAGACACTGGTTACCTATCCGATGCTGCAGACCCACGCCGACGTGCCGGAGGACCAGCGCGCCGCGCTCGGCATCAGCGACCGGCTGCTGCGCCTGTCGGTCGGCATCGAGCACATCGACGACCTGATCGCCGACTTCACCCAGGCACTCGCCTGAGGGGGGACGCCGGGGTGACCGGTTCTACAGACGGCGGGCGACCGGTTCTATAAACGGCGGGCGACCGGTTCTCAGGATCATCGAATCGGCTTGCCGCCGGCGATGCCGAGGTGCAGAATGGTTTTGGCAGACAGTGGTCAGCCGATGCCGAACGCGCCGCATCACACGCACGGCTAGGCACCATCCCGCGCCGCACCGCTTCGCAGGCCATCTTCATGGAGGGAACATGCGCTACAATTTTGACGAGCCGGTCGACCGGCATAACACGTGCTCGATCAAGTACGATTTTGCCCGCGAGCGTGGCAAGCCCGAGGGCCTGATCCCGCTCTGGGTCGCGGACATGGACTTCCGCACGCCCCCCGAGGTCATCCAGGCGCTGGTCGCCCAGAGCCGGCACGGCATCTTTGGCTATTCCGAAGCCAAGCAGGACTATTATGAGACGGTTGCCCGCTGGTTTGCCAGCCGCTTCGACTGGCAGCCCGATCCGGCCTGGCTCGTCAAGGCGCCCGGCATCGTCTTCGCCATCGCCAACGCCATCCGTGCCTTCACCCGGCCAGGCGACGCCGTCCTCATCCAGCGGCCGGTCTACTATCCCTTCTCGCAGCTGATCATCGCCAACGGGCGCAAGCTGGTCAACAATCCGCTCGTCTACGAGGACGGCCGCTACCGCATCGACTTTGCCGATTTCGAGGCGAAGATCGCCGACAACCACGTCAAGCTGTTCCTGCTCTGCAGCCCGCACAACCCGGTCGGGCGCGTCTGGAGCGAGGACGAGCTGCGGCGCATGAACGAGATCTGCCTGCGCCACGGCTGCCTCGTCCTCTCCGACGAGATCCACGCCGACTTCGTCTACCCCGGCCACCGCCACCATGTGGTCGCAAGCCTCAGCCCGGCCTTCCGCGACAACAGCATCATCTGCACGGCGCCGAGCAAGACCTTCAACCTCGCCGGCCTGCAGGCGTCGAACATCTTCATCGCCAATCCCGACCTGCGCAAGGCGTTCAAGGACGAGTTCAACCGCGGCGGGTATAGCCAGCTCAACACCATGGGCCTGGTCGCCTGCAAGGCCGCCTACGCTCACGGCGCCTGCTGGCTGGATGAGCTGCTCGTGTACCTGCAGGGCAGCCTCGCCTTCGTGCGCGACTTCCTGAAGCAGGAATTGCCGCAGGTCGGGCTGGTCGAGCCGGAGGGCACCTACCTGCTCTGGCTCGACTTTGGCGGCCTGTTTGCCAGCGAAGACGAGCGCCAGGACTTCATCCTCAACAAGGCCGGCCTCTGGCTCGACAAGGGCTCCATGTTCGGCCCCGAAGGCGCCGACTTCGAGCGCGTCAACATGGCCTGCCCGCGCGCCACCCTGGAACGGGCCATGGCGCAGCTGAAGCGGGCGTTCTAGGGTGTCAGGCTCCATTTGGGAAGTTTCTCCGGCCGCGTCCGGAAAGCCCTGCCGCTCTAAGGCTGCCGGACGCGGTAAAAGTATTTTCCCAAAAGGTGCCTGACACCGTTTGGGAAAAATCCGGCGGCCTGCCCGGGTTTGGCGTCGACGCTCGCGCAGCCGCAATTACGCAAGTTTAGTTTAGTCAACTCGCAAAAATGCGAATGAACAGCATCGGATAATCGTCCAAAATGCCGCCATTTGGCATTTCCAACAATCAAAAACGCAAGGTGACGTCAATTATCGTGCAAACGGAAGCGGCCTGCCTACTGGAAATCAAGCATGAATGTGATACAATAACCGTCAAGTGAATCAGATGCGGCCGTGCCGTGGACTTCGGTCGAGCGGACAAGGGCCAAGCGTGAACAAAGGTGTTTGGGCGTCTCAAGGGACGCGCAGCGCCTTTTTTGATTTCCGGCGGTAAGGCCGCCAGATGTGCAGGGGATGCACAAAGGGGGATACCAAGATGAACGGCTCAGCAACAAATGCACCGGCCCTGGTCGACGTGTTCGGCAGCAATGTCTTCAACGATTCGATCATGCGCCAGAACCTGCCCAAGGCCATCTACAAGTCCTTGCGCAAGACCATCGAGGAGGGCATCCCGCTCGACCCGCAGGTTGCCGAAGTTGTCGCCGCCGCGATGAAGGACTGGGCGATCGCCAAGGGCGCGACCCACTTCACGCATTGGTTCCAGCCGATGACCGGCGTCACGGCCGAGAAGCACGACTCGTTCATCTCGCCGACGCCCGACGGGCGCGTCATCATGGAGTTCTCCGGCAAGGAGCTGATCAAGGGCGAGCCTGACGCCTCGTCGTTCCCCTCCGGCGGCCTGCGCGCCACCTTCGAGGCCCGCGGCTACACCGCCTGGG
>CAYOHO010000227.1:0-4390 GCA_964403755.1 uncultured Oscillospiraceae bacterium | reverse complement strand
CACCGACCAGCCGATTACGCAGACGCTCGAGGTCAACTACATGCCCTACGCTATGAGCGTCAACGTCTCGCGTGCATTCCCCGAGATCGACGGCTTCAAGCCGTCGCACCGCAAGCTGCTCTACACCATGTACCAGATGAAGCTGCTGGGCGGCGCCCGCAGCAAGTCGGCCAATATCGTCGGCCAGACGATGAAGCTGAACCCGCACGGCGACCAGGCCATCTATGAGACGATGGTCCGCCTGACCCGCGGCAACGAGTCGCTTCTGCATCCATTCATCGACTCAAAGGGCAACTTCGGCAAGACCTATTCGCGCGACATGGCCTATGCCGCCGCCCGCTATACCGAAGCGCGCCTCGACCCGATCTGCGCCGAGATCTTCGGCGGCCTCGACCGCGATGCGGTCGACTTCGTCGACAACTACGACGGCACGATGCAGGAGCCCCTGCTGCTGCCCACGGCCTTCCCGGCCATCCTGGTCAATGCCAACCAGGGCATCGCTGTCGGCATGGCCAGCAACATCTGCTCGTTCAACCTGCGCGAAGTCTGCGCCGCCACCGTCGCCTACATCCGCGACCCCGGTACTGACCTGCAGAAGCATATCCCGGCGCCCGACTTCTCGACCGGCGGCTATCTGATCAGCGACCCCAAGGCTCTGGCTGCCATCTACCACAGCGGCCGCGGCAGCTTCCGCCTGCGTTCGAAATACCGCATCGACAAGAAGAACAGCCTGATCGAGGTGACCGAGATTCCCTATACGACGACGGTCGAGGCGATCATCGACGAGCTGTCCAGCCTCGTCCGCACCGGCAAGGTCAAGGAGATCAACGATGTCCGCGACGAGACCGACCTCAGCGGCCTCAAGATCACGATCGACATCAAGAAGTCGACCGACGCCGATGCCCTGATGACCAAGCTCTTCCGCCTGACGCCGCTGGAAAGCTCGTTTGCCTGCAACTTCAACCTGCTGATCAACGGTACGCCGCGCACGCTCGGCCTGCGCGGAATCATAGCCGAATGGCTCTCGTTCCGGCGCGTCTGCGTCAAGCGCGAGAATGCCTATGAGCTGCAGCGCAAGCAGGAGCGCCTGCACCTGCTCGAAGGCCTCGAGCTGATCCTGCTCGACATCGACAAGGCGATCCGCATCGTCCGCGAGACCGAAAAGGAAAGCGAGGTCGTCCCCAACCTGATGGCCGGCTTCGGCATCGACGCGGTCCAGGCCGAGTACGTCGCCGAAATCCGCCTGCGCCAGCTGAACCGCCAGTACATCCTGCAGCGCACCAAGGACATCGCCGCCCTCCAGGCCGAGATCAAGCGCCTCCAGAAGCTGATCGGCGACACCGCGCTGATCGACGACGTCATCGTCAAGGAGCTGGAACGGATCGCCCGGGAGCACGGGTGCGACCGCCGCACCGAGATCATCCACGCCGAGCATGTGGCCGAGCTCGGGGAGACCGACCTGATCGACGACTTCAACCTGCGCCTGTTCCTCACCGAACACGGCTATGTCAAGAAGATCCCGCTGACCTCGCTGCGCAGCGCCGGTGAGCTCAAGACTAAGGAGGAGGACCAGATCATCCTCTCCCAGGAAGGCCACAACAAGGGCGAAATCGTCTTTGTCAGCGACAAGGCCAATGTCTACAAGCTCAAGGGCTACGACATCAAGGACCACAAGCCGTCCGACCTCGGTGAATACACACCGAACCTGCTGTCGCTGGCCGACGGCGAGCGCATCGTCTTCATGCGCATGACCGACGACTACAGCGGCGACCTGCTCTTCGCCTTTGCCAACGGCAAGATCGCGCGCATCCCGCTGTCCGCCTACGAGACCAAGACCAACCGCAAGAAGCTCGTCAATGCCTACAGCGACAGCTCGCCGCTGCTCGCTGTCCGCTACCTCGCGACCGGCACCGAAGAGGACCTGGTTGCGATTAGCAGCATCCGCAAGGCGCTCATCTTCAACACTGCCGCCATCCCGGTCAAGACAACCCGCACCAGCCAGGGCGTCCAGGTCATGACGGCCAAGAAGGGCAGCACCCTGACCATGCTGGTCAGCATCCCCGAATCCGGCATCGTCGAGCCGCGCTACTACCGCAGCAAGACACTGCCGGCCATCGGCACCTTCCTCAAGGAGGATACGCTGGTCAACCGCCAGGTCGACCTGGACAGCCTCCAGGGCTAGGCAGCACGCCAGCCGCGCCCGACGGCCGGCAGCTGATGCACTTGACGGCCAGCGGCAGATGATCGCGAAGGCTGACGGCAAACGCACTTGACGGCCGGCGGCGGCGGGACTGACCCGCGCCGCCCGCCTTGCATCAACGGGAGCAAAGAGTATGGCCCGAGACGTCTACATCAACCGGCAGTACCGGCCGGAAGGCAGCAGCCACCTCTTCCGCCGGATCCTCATCCTGGTCCTGGCCGTGGTCCTGCTTGCGGGCGCCGGCTTCGGCTTCCTGCTGCTGCGCGAACAGCGTGCAGCCGACGAAGTCCTGCTTGCCTTTTCCAGCGCCCTGCAGCGCGACAGCTACGGGGAAGCCCTGCCGCTCTACCGGGAAATCCAGGAGAAAGCCCTGACCGGCGGCCTCTTCGGGCGCAACCGCGAACTCTATGACGATGCCCGCGTCAGCATGGAGGCCCTGACCGGCCAGCGCCTGGCCGCAATCGACAGCCAGCTCCGCGCCGGCCAGCCGCTTTCCGCCTCCGACCTGCGCTTTGCTGCGGAAATGGGCGAAGTGACCGGCCAGCGCCTGGCCGCCTCGGTGCGGACGCTCTGTGAGGACTACCTCTCGGGGACGGTCCAGCTGCCGGTCCTGCAGCGTGCCCTCGATCAGCTGTCCGGCCTGGAAAACCTCAAGGTGGCTCTTGGCGGCCTGCCGGAGCAGGTCGAAAAGATGAAGGCGAGCCAGCCGGCCTTCATCCAGGCGCAGAAGGATCTCAAGGCGAGCCGATTCCTGCAGGCTGCGCGCGGCTTCAAGACCCTCGCCGATGCCGAGGCGTCCGGCAGCGTCGTTCGCCAGCTGGCCGGCCAGGCGCTCGATGACACGCGCAAGGCCATGTATGCGCCGCTTCTGGCCGAGATCGACACGGCGATGGCCGGCTCCCGCTACGTGACGGCCATGGCTGCGATCGACAGCCTCCAGGCGTTCTTCCCCGATGACGCTGCCCTCCTGGCCCGGCGCAAGGACGCCCAGGCCAAGGCCCCCGCCAAGCTGGTCCGCTATGGCGGCATCGTCGAGCACCTGGCCATCAAGCCCCTGATCGTCAATCCGGCAGCCGCCTTCGATGGCGACAGCTTTGCCCGTTCCGCCGACGACTCGCTGCTGACGACGACCGAGTTCAGCCGCATGCTCGACGCCCTCCGCGCCAGCGGCTTTGTGCTGATTGACGCCACCCGGCTGGCTGATGCCGCCGGCAAGCCCCTGGAGCTGAACCTGCCGGAAGGGAAGAAGCCGCTCGTTCTCACGATCGAAGGCCTCAACTATTACGCCGCCCGCCTGCGGTCCGGCTGCAACGAGAATCTCGCGCTGAACGAGGCCGGCCAGGTCTGCGGCCGCTACATCGATGCCGCCGGCCAGGCAAAGGTGGCCCGCAATGCCGAGGCGATCGGCATCCTCGATGCCTACGTCGAGGCGCACCCGGACTTCTCGTTTGACGGTGCCAAGGGAACGATCTCGCTGACCGGCTACGAGTGCATCTTCGGCTACATCACCGATGCCGACCAGCTGGACGACCGTAATCCAGCCCTGACGGCCGCCGGACTGCCGACCGTCAGCCCCGATGCTGCCGCCATCACGGCCAGCCGCGAGACTGTGCGCACGATCATGAAGCGGCTGCGCGATACTGGCTGGATCTTTGCCTCCTCGACCTACGGCTCGATCGACGCCCGCAGCCAGGACCAGGCCCGGATCACCGCCGACACGGAGAAATGGCTCGCCCAGGTCGGCAACCTCACCGGCCCGGTGCGCATCCTGCACTATCCCAACGGCTCCTTCATCAGCGGCTCGGACCCGCGCGCCCGCTACCTGATGGAGAAAGGCTTCACCATGTTCGGTGGCCTCGGCGTCACGGCCTACCAGTATGCCGGCCAGGGCTATCTCTACTTCGACAAGACGCCGATCAACGGCTTCACCCTGCGCAACGCCCAGACCTACCAGCTCGGACGCTTCTTCGCGAATCCGGCCGCAATCCTCGATACCAGCGTACGGCCGAAGCGCTGAAAGCGGCCCGCGCCTGCCGGATCAGGTATTGAAAACGGATACCGGTCATTCGCTCAGACAGTGAAAACGGCCCGCGCCTGCCGGCTCAGCTTCTCGACGGCCCCGCGTTGCGGGGCCGTCTGCGAATTCGCCGTCCGGCGTGGGCCGTTTTCAACGGAATTTCGACAGGGCGG
>CAYOHO010000226.1:0-4390 GCA_964403755.1 uncultured Oscillospiraceae bacterium | reverse complement strand
CATGGGTACCGTTCTGGTATTTCATGCCGACTTGGGAAAACTCGATCAAAGCATTACCTCCCAAGACAGGCGTCAGCTCAGTTATGCCACCATTTCCCGCTCTGGCTCTTGAGCGGGCCCTTGTCCTGTTTCTCCAGGTATTTCCGGACCATCGACGCCAGCTTGAACAGGACCGCGTCATCAAAGCTGCGCAGGTCGAGGCCGGTGATCTTCTGGACCTTGTCGAGTCTGTATACGAGGGTATTGCGATGGACAAACAGCTGACGAGATGTCTCGCTGCCATTCAGGTTGTTCTCGAAGAATTTCGCGATGGTCAGAAGTGTCTCGGTGTCGAGGGCCTCATAGGCGCCCTTGGGGAACACTTCGTCCAGGAACATGTGGCACAGTGTCGGCGGCAGCTGGTAGATCAGGCGACCGAGGCCGAGCCGGTCATAGCGCATGATGTGGCTTTCGCTTTCGAAGATGCCGCCGACCGTCAGCGCCAGGGAGGCCTCACGGTATGACTTGGCAGCATCCTTCAGGGTATCGGCCGGCATGCCGATGCCGATGCGCACCTGCGCAAGGTTTTCGGCATTGAGGGTGTCGAGGATCGACTGTGCCGTGGCGTCGACCTGCTCGGGGTGGTCCTTCGGAAATTCGGTCAGGAGGACGACCGTCTCTTCATCCATGGCCAGGACAAACGACGACTTGCGCTCGGGGAAGAGGTTCTGGACCAGTTCCAGGCAGTCGACGCCCTCCTGCTGATCGATGCGGACGAGATAGGCCAGCCGGGACAGGGAGTAGGGAATCTTGAACTCGCGGGCCTTGAGCGGGATATCGCCCGGCAGTTCGTTCTCGAGCAGGACGTTCTTCAGGAAGGTTTCGCGCTCGGCATCGGTGTTGCGCTCCTTGAGGGCGGCCAGCAGCCACTGGCAGAGAAGTTCGAGGTACTTGCGCGAAACATCGTCGGTGCCTTCGATGAAGCCAATGAGAACGGGCTTGCCCTGTTCCGCGAGCTTCATGTAGGTACGGCCGAAGGTGGTGACTGCGGATTCATCAGAGAGCAGGACGGCCCGTGCGGATGTATCCTCGCTGCCTTCAAGACGCTCATCGGTGCACGCGACCACGACACCATCCGCATCGAGCACGCCAGCGACCTGGGGGAGAATGCGGGATGCTTCACGGATGCTTTTCTTGAGCTCCTCCATATGACACCTTCCTGTTGGTAAAATAACCAAAAAACAGAAACCGTCTGTTCATGATTCTTTCTCATCTTATACGAATCGCACTAAAATATCAAGCGTAAAACGCCAACTTGTCCAAAGCCGGGCCGGCTGGAGCACAGCGCCAGGCGCCGCCGGCGCCAAAGCCAAAGACTCTGTCCGTGAACGTGATTACAATGTATAATCAGGCTTGAAACCGGACTGCGGACCATCCCCCTCCGCCGCCCCGGCCATTTCGGCGACCGCCGGAACCCCGTCCGGATTTGTTGGAAACCCTTGTGCGATGATTATTTATGCATTATAATGCATTTTTATAAATTCCGGCACCCATCCGGGCAGCCGGAATCCGACCCGAGAAGGAGCGTGACCTGCAATGGCGCAGCAAGAACAGACCAGGATCGGCATCATCGGCGCCACCGGCTATGTCGGTGTGGAACTGGTGCGGATCCTCTCCGCCCACCCGGGCTTCCGGCTGACCGTCCTCAATTCGAAGAGCTTCACCGGGAAGCGGTTCTCTGACATCTACCCTGCCTTCCGCAGCATCGTTGACCTCGAGCTGACCGAACCGGACGCCGGCACCCTGGCCGCGTCCTGCGACATCGTCGTCACCGCCCTGCCGCACGGCGTCTCCGCCGAGACCATCCCCGGCCTGCTCGAGCGCGGCCTGCGTGTGCTCGACCACAGCGGCGACTTCCGCTTCCGTGATGTCCAGGTCTACGAATCGGCCTACGCCCTTGCGCATCCCCGGCCCGATCTCGCGGCCGAGGCCGTGTATGGCCTGCCGGAACTTTACCGGGAGCAGATCCGCGGCGCCCGGCTTGTGGCCAACCCGGGCTGCTACCCCACCTGCTCCATCCTGCCGCTCGCCCCGCTGCTGGCAGTCGGGCTGGTCGAGCCCGACGGACTGGTCATCGATGCGGTCTCCGGTGTCAGCGGCGCCGGCCGCAAGGCCGACCTCGCCTATTCCTTCTGTGAAACCGAGAGCACGTTCCGCCCCTACGGCGTCGTCGGCCACCGGCATACGCCGGAGATCGAGCAGGAGCTCGCCTTCAAGGCCGGCCGGCCAATGACCGTGAGCTTCACGCCCCATCTGGCGCCGATGAAGCGCGGCATGCTGGCCACCATCTACGCCCGGCCCCGTGCCGGCGCCACCCAGGCCGACATTGAGGCCGCCCTGGCCGCAGCCTATGCCGGCGAGCCGTTCGTCCGCCTGCTCGGCGGCAGCGCATTGCCCGACACGCGCAACACCGCCGGCACCAACTTCATTGACATCGCCTGCCGGCTGGACGCGCGCAGCGGCTGGCTGAAGCTGTTCTCGGCGCTCGACAACCTCGGCAAGGGCGCGGCAGCCCAGGCCGTCCAGGCCCTCAACCTGATGGCGGGTCTGCCTGAGACCGCCGGCCTGCTCAGCGCCGGCCTCGCGATCTGACAGCCAGTCCGGCGGCCGCAGCGGCGCCGGCGGGGCGAACCCCTACCTGAGGCGAACCCCTACCTGAAAGGAGCCTGACATGTCCGAGATGCAGTCCATCATTGCCAAGGCCGAGATTCTCATCGAGGCCCTGCCCTATATCCAGCGGCTTGCCGGCAAGACCGTCGTGATCAAGTACGGCGGCAACGCCATGATCAATGAAGAGCTGAAGACCAACGTCATGGAGGACGTGACGCTGCTGAAGTACATCGGCATCAACCCGATCCTCGTCCATGGTGGCGGACCCGACATCAGCGCCATGCTGGAGCGGCTGGCGATTCCCTCCCGCTTCGAGCGCGGCCTGCGCGTCACCGACGCGGCGACCATGGAGGTCGCCCAGACGGTCCTGGTCGGCAAGACCAACAAGGAGATCGTCTCCCGCCTGAACCAGCAAGGCGCCAAAGCGATCGGCATCTGCGGCATCGACGGCCGGCTGATCGAATGTGAACGCATCACCGCGGACAGCGACGGCAAGCCGCTCGACATCGGTTATGTCGGCAATATCACCCGCATCAACACCCATGTGCTGCAGATGCTCGCCAATGATGAGTACATCCCGGTCGTCGCGCCGATCGGCATTGGCCAGAATGGCGAGAGCTACAATATCAACGCCGACACGGTGGCCAGCGAAATCGCTGCGGCCCTGAAGGCGGAGAAGCTGATGACCCTCACCGATGTCGAGGGGGTCAAGATCAAGAACGAGCAGGGTGAGAGCGTTGTCATCTCGACGCTGAATGAGGAAGAGATCCATGACCTGATCGCCCGTGGCGTGATCAGCGGCGGCATGATTCCGAAAGTCCTCGGCTGTCTGGACACCGTCCGACGCGGCGTAGGCCGTGCGCACATCATCGATGGCCGCATCCCGCATTGCCTGCTGCTGGAGATCTTTACCAACAAGGGCATCGGCACCATGATCACCCAGGAACGCAAACCCTATCACCAGGGTGAGAAGATATAGCACAGGAGGTTCACATGAATCAGGATGCCATACTCCAGGAAATTATGGATCTGGATGAAAAATACTATCTGAATACCTTCGGCAAGCGGGTCCCCCTATGTGTAGACTACGGCGAGGGGGTCTGGCTGTACGGCACGGACGGCAAACGCTATCTCGACATGATCGGCGGCATCGCCGTCAATGTGCTGGGGCATGCCCATCCGGCTCTGGTCAGCGCGATCTGCACCCAGGCCGCCAAAGTCATCCACTGCGGCAACTATTACTACAATGAACCACAGACGCGGCTGGCAGTAAGGCTGGCGGCGCTGACCGGCCTGGACCGGGCCTTCATCGGCAACAGCGGCGCCGAGGCCAATGAAGCGGCGATCAAACTCGCTCGCGGTTATTTTTACAAGAAGGGCCAGCCGCGCGCCCAGTTTGTATCTGCGCTGCAATCCTTTCATGGCCGCACCCTGGCCACGGCTACCGCGACCGGTCAGAGCAAATACAGTGCACCGTTCGCGCCCCTGCCGTCCGGATTCACCCATGTGCCGTTCAATGACCAGGATGCTTTGAAAGCAGCTGTTACGGATCAGACCTGCGCCGTGTTCCTGGAGCTGATCCAGGGCGAGAGCGGCATCCGGCCAGCGGATCCGGCCTATGCGCAGCTGGCGGAGCAACTCTGCCGCCAGACCGGCGCCCGGCTGATTATCGACGAAATCCAGACTGGCATGGGCCGGACCGGCCATTTCCTGGCCAGCCAGCTTTATGGCATCCACCCGG
>CAYOHO010000225.1:0-4396 GCA_964403755.1 uncultured Oscillospiraceae bacterium | reverse complement strand
CGTCGGCCTCGACACCATGACCGCGCTTGTTCCCAAGGCGGTCCAGGACCAGGTCAACGCGCTCGTCGACACCATGAAGACCCAGGGCAACGCCTTCGTCTTCAAGGGCCCCCTGAAGGACAACACCGGCAAGGAGCGCGTCGCCGCCGGCTCGTCGCTGAGCCAGGCCGACCAGATGTCCATGGACTGGTATGTCGAGGGCGTCGAGGAGACCAAGGCCAAGAAGTGAACCGGTGAGCCCTGCTGCCGGACTGGCGCCGCGGATCCCCGTCTGACGGCCATCTGTCCTGGCAGCATCACCGGACCATCCTGCCCCCTGAACGACCCTGAACGGTGACCTGGCGCATCCGGCCGCGGCCGCCGCCCTCTGCGGGCGGCGCCGGCCGGTGCGTCAGGCACTGCTTTATCCGGCCGCGGCATCCCGGATGCCACCCGGCCAGTCTGAGGTGTCCCCATGAAGCATGCCCCCGATACCCGAACCACGGCCGGCGCCTCCGCCGGCAGCCCCGCCCGGGCGGGTTCCGCTGCAGCCACGGCAGCTGTGCCCGCCGCGGATCAGGCAGTCCCCGCCATCGCCATGCATGGCATATCCAAGTCGTTCGGCTCCGTTCAGGCGAATGCCGATATCGCGTTCTCGGTGCAGCCGGGCGAAATCCACGCCCTGCTTGGCGAAAACGGCTCCGGCAAGTCGACCCTGATGAACATCCTCTCCGGCATCTACCTGCCGGACGCCGGCGTCATCGACATCCACGGCCGGCGTGTCGTCTTCGGGTCGCCGCGTGACTCGATGAGCGAAGGAATCGGCATGATCCACCAGCATTTCAAGCTGGTCGAGAACCTGACGGCGCTCGACAACATCCTCGCCGGCACCGGCCGCGGCCTCTTCTTCGACCGCGCCGCGGCCAGGGCCCGCGTCCAGGCCATTTCCGAACAGTTTGCAATGGGTGTGGATCCCGACCGTGTGGTCTCGACGCTTTCCGTCAGTGAAAAGCAGGCTGTCGAGATCCTGAAGGTGCTCTACCGCGGCTCGCGCATCCTGATCCTTGACGAGCCGACCGCCGTGCTCACGCCACAGGAGATCGAAAAGCTGTTCCAGATCCTGCGGCGCATGCGCGACCGCGGCCAGGCCGTCATCTTCATCAGCCACAAGCTCAACGAAGTCATGTCGCTGTGCAACCGGGTCACCGTCCTGCGCCAGGGCCGGACGGTCGGCACGGTTCTGGTGCCTGAGACCAGCACCACGGAGCTGGTCGAGATGATGGTCGGCCGCAGTGTCGATCTTTCGATCTGCCGGCCGGCGCTGGCCGGCCAGGCAGACTGCCTCGAGGTCAGCGACCTTGTTGTCCGCGACGAGGCAGCCGTCGTCCGTCTCGACCACGTCAGCTTCACCCTGCGCTCGGGCGAGATCCTCGGCGTCGCCGGGCTCGCCGGCAGCGGCCAGAAGGAGCTCTGCGAAGCGATTGCCGGTCTCCAGAACCCCGTTTCCGGCAGCATCCGCTTCGAGGGCAGCGAAATCATCGGCAAGACGCCGCGCGAGATCATCCGCATGGGCGTCAGCATGAGCTTCATCCCCGAGGACCGCCTCGGCATGGGCCTCGTCGCCTCGATGGACATCGCCGACAACATCATGCTCAAGGACTACGCCTTCCACAAGGGTCCGTTCCTCAACCGTCGCGAGGCGCGCGAGAAGGCCCGTCGCATTGTCAGCCAGCTCGGCATCAACACGCCCGGCATCTTCCATACCGTGCGCAAGCTGTCCGGCGGCAACATCCAGAAGGTCATCCTCGGCCGAGAGATCAATCTCAGCCCCAAGCTGCTGATCACGGCCTATGCGGTCCGCGGCCTCGACATCAACTCGTCCTACACCATCTACGGCCTGATCAACGAGCAGAAGCAGAAGAACGTCGCCGTGCTTTACATCGGCGAGGACCTCGATGTCCTGCTCGAGCTCTGCGACCGCGTGCTCGTGCTCTGCGGCGGCCGCGTCACCGGCATCGTCGATGCCTGCACCGCCACCAAGGAGCAGCTGGGCCTGATGATGGCCGGCGAGCTCCAGGACAGCCCGGACGTCGCTGCTGCGGCTGCACCGTCTGCCACATCCGCTGCTGCGGACGGAAAGGAGGCGTTCTGATGCGCCTGCGCATTGCCAAGAAGGAATCGGCCGGCGGCTTCAAGGCCCTGCTGATCCGCCTCGGCGCCGTCGTGGCGGCGCTTGTCCTCTCGGGCGTGATCATGTGGGCGATGGGCTACGATGCACTGGCTGCATTTGCCGCCATCATCAAGGGCTCGTTCGGGTCCGACTACGGTCTCGTCAACACCATCACGGTCGCCATCCCGCTGCTCATCGTCGCCCTCGGCCTCTCGATCAGCTTCTCGATGCGCTACTGGAACATCGGCGGTGAAGGCCAGCTGATCGTCGGCGCGATCTTCGCCACCTATGCCGCGCACCACCTGCCGGAAACGGCCAGCGCTCCGGCCTACTACCTGACCATGGCGCTGGCCGGCATGCTCGGCGGCGCCCTCTGGGCCCTGATCCCGGCCCTGTTCCGCGCCTACTCCGGCACCAACGAGACTCTCTTCACCCTGATGCTCAACTATGTGGCGATCAAGATCACCGTCTACCTGCGCCTTGAGCTCTGGAAGGATCCGGCTGCCAAGGGCTTCCCGCACATCAAGTCGATTCCCGACATCGCGCACCTGCCGGACGTGTTCGGCGTCCATGCCGGCTGGATCATCGCCCTGTTCTGCACAGCGCTCGTCTTTGTTTTCCTCAAGTACACCAAGCGCGGCTACGAGACGCGCGTCGTCGGCGAGAGCGAGCGCACCGCCCACTATGCCGGCATCAACGTGCGCCGCGTGCTCATCACCGGCGTCGTGATCTCGGGTGCGCTCGTCGGCCTGGCCGGCTTCGTCAAGCTCAGCGGCACGTCCTACATGCTGTCCGAAAGCATTGGCGGCGGCAACGGCTTCTCCGCCGTCATCGTTGCCTGGCTGGCGCAGCTCAACGCGCCGGTGATGGTCATTGTCTCGCTGCTGTTCGCGGCGATGGAACAGGGCGCCATGAGCATGGAGCTCGCGCTTTCCATCCCGGTCTCGGTGTCCGAGATCATCAAGGGCCTGATGCTGTTCACAGCCCTGGGCTGCGAGTTCTTCATCAACTACCGCCTCGTGGTCGAAGTTGGGCCGCGAACGGCGGCTGGCATTCCGGCGAGTGGCTCTGTGGAGCCTGAGCCGTCGAACGTCGGCAGGGGAGGGCAGAACTGATGGAAACCACGCTGGCTATCGCACTCTTCCTTGCCTCGGCCATCCGCATGTCGGTACCGCTGCTGCTCGGCACACTCGGCGAGTCGCTGACCGAACGCAGCGGCAGCGTCAACCTTGGCGTCGAGGGCCTCATGATGATGGGCGCCGCCTCCGGCTTCATGGCCGCCTACCGCACCGGCAGCATCGTGCTCGCCGTGCTCTTCGGCATGCTCGGCTCCGGCTTCGGCGCCCTGATCTATGCCGTGCTCACGATCACCTTCCGCACCAAGCAGGACGTCACCGGCCCTGCCCTGACCATCTTCGGCAGCGGCTTTGCCAACACCCTGTGCAAGAAGCTCGCCAACCAGAACACACCGGCTCCGATCCGCGCCTTCGCCGGCGGCCAGCCCCTCCATCTCGACCTGGGCGGCCTGGCCGGCATCCCGGTGCTCGGACCGGTCCTTCGCTTCCTGGACACGGCCCTGCTGCAGCACAACGCCTTTGTCTACGCCGCGTTCATCCTGGCCGTGGGCGGCTGGTTCTTCCTGTTCCGCACCCGCCAGGGACTGCACGTGCGCATGATCGGCGAGAATCCGGCCGCTGCCGAGGCATCGGGCATCCGGGTCATCGCGCTCAAGTATGCCAGTGTCATCGCCGGCGGCATGCTCTGCGGCCTCGGCGGCGTGTACATCTCGGTCATCAATGTCGGATCCTATCTCGAGAACATCGTCGCCGGCCGCGGCTGGATCGTTGTCGCGCTCGTCATCTTCATCCGCTGGGATCCGCTCAAGGCCATCGCCGGCTCGCTGCTGTTCGGCGCCCTCGAGATCGTCGGCTTCCGGCTGCAGAACGTCGAGGGACTGGCGAACATCCCGTTCTTCTCGCAGTATGTGATCGACATGTACCCCTACCTGATGACGATCATCGTCCTCATCCTGACCTATGCCCGCAAGAAGGCCTACCTCGGACCGGCCGCCCTGGGTGTGCCGTACTTCCGCGAGGACCGGTAATCGGCCGCGCCCTCGGACCTGATCCGCCCGGACTCCCGGGCACCCGCACCAGAAACCGGACAAGGCCCCCGCCGCAAGGGGGCTTTTCCTGTGCCGCTTCTGTCGCAATCGGTGCCTGTTTTGGTATATAATATCTTGCATAT
>CAYOHO010000224.1:1922-4399 GCA_964403755.1 uncultured Oscillospiraceae bacterium | reverse complement strand
GCCGCCCTTCGGGCCTTCGTAGCGGATGACCACGACATCGCCCGGCTGCACCTGACCGGCCAGGATCGCCTCGTTGGCCGCCTCCTCGCCGTCAAAGCAGCGCGCCTTGCCGCTGAAGATGTGCATCTCGGGCACAATGGCGGATGGCTTGGTGATGCAGCCCTCCGGCGACAGGTTGCCGCGCAGGATCGCGACGCCGCCGAAATCCATGTACGGCCGGTCGAGCGGGCGAATCACCGGCTGTCCGGCCGGCGCCGGACGCAGCTGGGCCAGGTTGGCGGCGACACTCTGGCCGGTGACGGTCAGTGCATTGGCATCCAGCAGCGGCAGAAGCGTGCGCATGACCTCGGGAATGCCGCCAGCGTTGTAGAAGTCCTCCATGTTGTAGGCCGAGGCCGGGTTCACCTTGACGATCAGCGGCGTCTCGCGGCCAACCTGGTCGAACATTGCGGTCATCTCGTCGCTGCCGATGCCGAGCTCGGCGGCGATGGCATACAGGTGAAGCACGCCGTTGGTGGAGCCGCCGGTTGCATTGAGCACACGCGTGGCGTTGTAGAGCGCGGCACGGCTGATGACGCGCGTGGCATTCAGGTTCTCCCGCACCATCTCGACGATGCGCCGGCCGGTGCGCACGGCGCAGCGGGTGCGCTCGGCCTGCACGGCCGGGATCAGGGCGGCGCCCGGGAGCGACATGCCCATCGCCTCGGCGAGGCAGCACATGGTGTTGGCCGTGCCGTAGAAGGAGCACGAGCCGCAGCCGGGACCGCAGCCCTCCTCGAGCTCGTCGAGCTTGTCCTGACCGATCCGGCCGACCTTGAGCATGCCGGTGGCTTCCGAGACCGAGGTCAGGTCCGTGACCCGGTCGTCAAAACGGACACCGCCGAGCATCGGCCCGCCCGGCAGGAAGATCGCCGGAATGTCGAGCCGGGCCGCGGCCATGAGCATGCCGGGCACGATCTTGTCGCATGAGCCAAGCAGCACGATGCCGTCCAGCTGATGCGCCTGCACCATCGTCTCGACATCGTTGGCGATCAGGTCACGCGACGGCAGGATGTAGTGCATGCCGTCGTGGCCCTGAGACAGGCCGTCGCAGCCGCCGATCACGCCGAACTCGACGGCCATGCCGCCAGCCTCGGAGATGCCGCGCCGGACGGCTTCCGCCAGGCTACGCAGGCTGATGCTGCCCGGAACCAGTTCGCTGTAGCTGTTGGCGATGCCGATGATCGGACCGGACATCGTGACGTCATCAAAGCCCATCGACTTGTAGATTGCTCGATTGAAGCTGAATTCGGGCCGCTGGAGGATCTTCTCGCTGCGTCTGGTCATGTTGTCTCTCCTTCTCTGCTGGGCAGCACGCCGCACGGGTGGCGGCGGCCGAAATTCGAAACGGCTTGCAGGGGGCGACCGGTTCTAGAGAATACGGTGCCAGGGCTCACGTCCGGAAAAGCCATCGATGACGGAACGGGCCGTCGCCAGACCGGTGGCGGCATAGTTTTCGAACGTTTCGCCGGCCACGTGCGGCGTGCAGATGAATCCGGGCTGTCTGAGCAGCGGATGGTCCGGGGAAACGGGCTCCTGCTCGAAGACATCGCTGGCCATGCCGCCCAGCCTGCCGCTCTGGAGCGCGGCGCAGGCGGCCTGCTCGTCCACGACCGGCCCCCGCGCCGTATTGATCAGCAGCGCACCGCCCTTCATGCGGCTGATGACCGCCGAATCGATCAGGTGGAAGGTTTCGGGGCGGCTCGGCAGATGCAGCGAGAGCACATCGCTGCGGGCGATCACTTCTTCAAACGGGCAGAGCGTGACGCCCAGGGCCCGGGCGGCCTCATCCTTCGGGCTGCGGTTAAACGCGAGGATGGTCATGCCAAAACCGGACATGACGCTTGCCACCTGCTGGCCGATGGCGCCGAATCCAATGATCCCTAAGGTCCGGCCGCGCAGCTCATGCACCCGCAGGCGTGGCCACGAGCCGGCATGCACACTGGCATCCAGCTGCGGCACGCGGCGCGACAGGCTGAGGATCAGGGCTGCCGTGAGCTCGGCAACGGCCGGCGCATTGATGCCGGGGCTGTTGGTGACGGTGATCCCCCGGCGGCGGGCTGCCTCGAGGTCAATGTTGTCGATGCCGGTGCCGAAGCGGGCAATCAGGCGCAGGCGCGGTGCTGCCGCCAGGATGTCCGCGCCCCAGGGCTCCATGTTGACGATCGCAGCATCGATATCGCCGACCGCGGCCAGGAGCTCGGACTGGGTGTACATGCGGCCATAGGGATTGGCGATAATATCGAAGCCTTCGGCCTGCAGCAGCTGATAGCCTTCCTGGCACGCTTCCGGATAGTGGGTAGCTGTAATCAGGACCGTCGGTGACATGGTCAGACCCTCCTGGTGCCGAAATCAAGGTCAGGGTTCCATCGCCTGCGGCGATGTCAGGTCGCCATCGCTGCCGCGATGTCAGTGCCATCGCCTGACGGCGATGTCAG
>CAYOHO010000224.1:0-1822 GCA_964403755.1 uncultured Oscillospiraceae bacterium | reverse complement strand
GCGATGTCAGTGCCATCGCCTGACGGCGATGTCAGGGATGGACGAAGCGGACGTAGGCACGGTCGTCAAAGCTGCGCTGGCCGGCGACGAACGCCTTGGTTGACTTGAAGCGGGCCATGCACAGCGGATCCTCCCGGCGCACGGCCTCGAGGGCCGCTTCACTGGCGGCGAGGGTCGGCTCAAGCTCCGGATAGCCGTCGCTGGCCAGGATCACTTCGCTGCCGGCCGGCACATCGACCACCCGGACATCGCGCAAGTCGATCGTAAAGCCGTCCAGCACGGCAAAGCGCCATTCCTCGCCGCGGTTGGCGAACTGCGACTGCAGCTTCAGAAAGGGCATGATCAGCTCGCGCCCGATGTCGTGCGCCTGCAGATCGGCCAGTGGCCGGCCGGCGGCCAGCTCGGCGGCGAGCGCGAAGCTCCGCACTTCCGAGAGCAGCGTGTCGATCTTCTTCTCTTCCTTGAAATAGCGGCCGTCAACCAGATACTGGCAGTCGCCGAATGACCAAACCTGGCGATGGGCGGCGCTGTAGATGACGATGCTCGCCATGAGCCGCTCGACATGGCTCTGCAGAAGCGTTTCACGGAACGGGGCGCCCGCATCGGTCAGGCTCTGGTTCAGGCGCTGGATGGCGGGGCCGGCCTCGATGCCGGCCGGCAGGTCGGCCAGGCCCTCCAGCAGCACCTTGCGCGCATGGAAGCCAGCCGAATGGCCTTCCCAGCGCAGCTTGCCCTTGCTGGTGGCGCCATCGACGATCGCAATGAAATTCTCGCTGATGAAAAGCCCGTCCTCGCAGAGGGATCCGTCGGCGGACTTGCCGATGACTGACTGTTCGAAAATCTGCATGTCTGTCTTGCCTTCCTGCCTGAACCGGCTGGCGGGACGGCCGGCAGACAGTTCCGGCCATGCCCTGAAGGCACAGGCATGTCCATTATACCCGATCAGCTGGTGATTGGGATGAAACAGGATGATACCCGGAGGATCTCCGTCAATATCATGATTCTGCACCACTGGGCTAAATGATTGATGCCGGCCGGCGATTGATCACGGTCTGATCATCTTGCCGATTCAGTGAAAAAACGATCCGTTTTCTGAATTCAGACAAACCGGCTGGTTTGCCCGGCCGCAGCAATCGTGCTATGTTGAAACGGAATCGACAGCGGTCCATCAAGACTGCCGATGCATTGAGGTTGACAAGCAATTATGGAAAACCAGAAGCCCGATCCGGCTCCGATTCAGCAGCCGTCCGTCCAGGCGTCTGCCGCCGGGCTGCCGCCGGCCCACGGCCCTTCCCTGACCGGCAATCCGCCGCGTGAAGCGTTCGAGCAGCGCATCGAAGCCTTGTTCCACGCCCTGCGGCATGCCGGCCGCCCGTTCGACACGGCCATCATCATCGACCGCATCAACCAGTACTACTTCACCGGCACCATGCAGAACGGCCTGCTGGTGCTGCGCCGCGACGGCAGCAGACGCTTCTTCGTCCGCAAGAGCGCCCGCAGGGCCCGGATCGAGTCGCCGCTGCCGATCATCGAGCCCATGGCCAGCTATCGCGACATGCTGCAGTTCCTGCCCGCCGACCTTGGCAGCACCTTCATCGAAACGCAGTCGATGACCGTCAGCGTACTCGAAAGCCTGCGCAAGCATTTCACGCTGGCGGCCATCCATCCGCTGGACGCCATCATCTCGCGGCTCCGCGCCGTCAAAAGCAGCTACGAGCTTGACCTGATGCGCGAGTCCGGCCGTCAGCACAGCTATCTGCTGCAGTCGATCTTCCCGACACTGCTGCATGAGGGCATGAGTGAAGCGGACCTGATCGCAGAC
>CAYOHO010000223.1:0-4480 GCA_964403755.1 uncultured Oscillospiraceae bacterium | reverse complement strand
GGGGTCGGCGCCTGGAAGACGGTGGCCTGCATCGCCGGGCCGGCAGCGCGGTCGAGCAGCCAGTATTCACCGCGGCAGGCATGGATGGTGAAGCGGTCGGCACTGACCTGGTTGTTGAAGTCATCGGCATAGACGCCGGCGGCATTGATCACGGTGCGGGCAGCAAACGGACCGGCGGACGTTTCCAGGATGTAATGGGGCACGCTGGAATCGGTTCCGGCGCCTGGTTCCAGGACTGCGCCAGTTTCCAGGACTGTGCCAGTTTCCAGGACTGCGCGCGGTTCCTGGGCTGCGCCTGGTTCTGTGCTGCTGGCCATGTCCGGTCCGACCCGGCGAACCCGCTCGACCCGGCAGCTGAGCCGGAAGGTGACGCCGTTGGCGGCCGCCTGTTCGCAGAGCCGAATGGCCATTTCATAGGGGCTGCAGATGGCGCCGGTCTCGGCCAGCAGGGCCATGGTGACCGCCGGATTCAGGCGGGGCTCGCGCTGCAGCAGCTCGGCGCGATCGATCAGGCGCAGGCCCTCGACCCCGTTCTGCCGGCCGCGTTCCAGCAAGACGCGAAGGGTGGATTCGTCAGCCTCATTGAAGGCAATGACCAGGGACGTGTTGCGACGGTAGGGACTGCCAAGCTCACGGCACCAGGCCTCGAAGATCCGGCTGCCGGCCACGTTGTATCGCGCCTTGAGCGAGCCTGGCGGCGCGTCGAAGCCGGCATGGACAATGGCGCTGTTCGATTTCGTGGTTCCTTCGGAGACGTCCTCGTTGCGGTCGAAGACGGCGATCTGCAGCTCGAGCCGGGCCAGTTCGCGTGCAATGGCTGCACCAATGACCCCCGAGCCGATGATGGCAACATCCAGCATCCAGCACCTCAGTGTGGCAGGCAGCGCCTGCGGATCGGCCAGGCCGGTGCGTCGCACCGCCAGACCCTCTTACCAGATGATACTCGTTTTGGGCCGGAAATGGAAAGGGCGTCCCTGGCGGTGTGCACCGGGACGCCCTGATTTCTGTCTAGCTTGCGGCATGGATTCCGTCATCCTGGCCAGTGCCCCGTCCGGTCATCCCGGCTGGCGGCCGGCCGGCGGTTCAGCGGTGGCGATGGTTCAGCGATGATGACGGTTCAGCGGTGACGGCGGGCCTTCCTGGCAAAGAAGCTGGGCTTCTTGCGCTTCGAGCGGAACATCTGCACCAGGCGGATGCCTTCGCTGATGATGGCCGTTGCCGTTCCGATGCCGCCTGAGTGCTCATTGACCGAGGTGAACATGTTCTTGACGCTGCTGCCGACTTCCGTGACAGCGCCGCCAACGGCCTCGACGCTTTCCCGCGCGGAGGTCGTCACCTGGCGGACATCCTTGAGCATGACCGGAACATCCTCATTGATCGAGCCTGTCAGCTTTTCGACATTGCTGCCGATGACGCTGACCTGGTCCATGAGTGCCGGCAGCTTGCGGATGGTGTCGTTCATCGGGCCCCGGACTTCCGAGACGAGCCGGTTGACTTCCTTGAGCGTACCCTGGAGCTTCGCCAGGGTCACCACCAGGTAAATGATGAAAACGATTCCCGCCACCGCCAGAAGTGCCAGCAGCAGGTCCATTAAATTAATGGTAATCTCCATGTGAACACCTCATGTGTCATGGGCCGGAACCCGTTGCAACTGCGGGAATCCGTCCTACGGGCGGTTGAACTCGGCGGTCTCGACAGGCGGGTCCTCGTAGGTTGATGCCTCCCCGGCTTCAGCCTTGGGCGCCTCGGGTGCCGCTTCTTCAACTTTGGCTTCCTTCGCCTTGGCGTGGTGAACGACGCTGTCGACTTCACTGGCCACTTTTTCGGCGCCGGTCTTGATCTTGCTCTTCAGCACGGAAGCCTTTTCCTTGGCCATCTGGGCGACATCCTGGGCCGCCTCGCTTACATACTGGGCGCCTTCACCGGCCTTCTGCTTGACGATCTTGGCGCCCTTTTCGGCGGCGCGGGCAACATCCTCACGGGTTTCCTTGCCAGGCTTCGGAGCGAAGAGCAGGCCAGCGAGGGCGCCAAGGGCCAGGCCAGCACCCAGTCCGGCTGCGGCCTTCTTGGCTGCATTCCGACGATTCTTGCCACTGATGGCACCCAAGACCTCATCCAGTTTCGACATCATAAGATGACCTCCTTATGCCTTGATTCCGGTCAGACCGGTATGCTTTCCACGAAACCCCGGCTGGTATTCGCCTGTGTTCCTGCGCTTCCGGACAGCGCGACCCAAATAAGGTTTCGCCTTGATTTTAACACAATTCAGACAGGTTGGGCGTGCAACTGTTACGAAAATTACGGAACAGGCCCGGATGCCGAGAGGGCCGCGCCGGGTCGCAGCGGAAGCAACCGACGACACCCGGCTGCCGTTCCGCCTGGCTGTTGCCTCAAGAAACCGGCCCCGGTGCAGCGCGTGCACCGGGGCCGGAACTGGTCGATGGATTGAAAGCCGTGAACCGGAACGTCAGCGGGCGGCAACCGGGTTGCGGAGAACGCCGATGCCATCGACTTCAACTTCCACGACATCGCCGGGCTTCATCGGGCCGACGCCGGCCGGGGTGCCGGTGGTCAGGATGTCGCCGGGCAGCAGCGTCATGGTGTCGGTGATGAAGGCGATGAGTTCCGCTACCTTCCAGATCAGCAGCTCGGTGTTGCTTTCCTGGACAACCGTGCCGTTGAGGCGCGTGCGGATGCCGACCTTGTCGGGGTCGATGCCGTCGGTCACGACGACCGGGCCAACCGGACAGAAGGTGTCCATGCCCTTGGCACGGGTCCACTGGCCATCCGACTTCTGGACGTCGCGGGCCGTGACATCGTTCAGGATCGTGTATCCGAAGACGTAGGACAGGGCATCGGCAGCGCTGACGCGGCTGGCCTTGCGGCCGATGACCAGCGCCAGCTCGCCCTCGTAGTCGATCCGGTGCGAGACGCTCTGGGGCGGGATTTCGATGACGCCCTCCGGATCGTTGATCGACGTGCTCGGCTTGATGAACAGGATCGGCTTCTCCGGGATGGTCCCGTCGAACTCCTTGATGTGGTCATGATAGTTCTTGCCGATGGCGACCACCTTGCTCGGCTCGCAAGGCGCCAGCAGACGGACACTTTCGGATTCGACCGGTTCACCGGCCGGGCGGCCGCCGGCATAGGGCGCCGCGTCGAGCGGCTGGATGCGGCCGTCGGGCATCAGTTCGCCGAACGCGACACGGTCGGCCTGCTGGAATCGGACATAGCGCATGAATGCTTCCTCCTCGAATCGGATCTTCTATTTACCGGTGGCTACAGCCTGCCGAGACTGCCTATTCGGCCTTCGGCGCTTCGGCAGCCTTCTCGCCGTGCTTTTCGCGCAGGTACTGGTCGATTGCGGCAGCGGCCTTCTTGCCGGCGCCCATCGCCAGGATGACCGTGGCCGCGCCAGTGACGGCGTCGCCGCCGGCATAGACGCCAGGCCGGCTGGTGGCCATCGTGTCATCGTTGGCCACGATGCCGCCCCATTTCTGGGTCTCGAGACCGGGCGTGGTCTTCTTGATCAGCGGGTTGGGGCTGGTGCCGATCGCCATGATGACGGTTTCGACATCGATGGTGAACTCGGAGCCCTGCTTGACGACGGGGCGGCGGCGGCCGGAGGCGTCCGGTTCGCCAAGCTCCATCTCGACGCATTCGATGCCGCTGACCCAGCCTTCGGGAGTACCGAGGATCCGGGTGGGGTTCGTCAGGAGGCGGAACTGGATGCCCTCCTCCTTGGCGTGATGGACTTCCTCGAGCCGGGCGGGCAGTTCCTTCTCGGAACGGCGGTAGACGATGTAGACTTCCTCGGCGCCCAGGCGCTTGGCGCTGCGGGCGGCGTCCATGGCGACATTGCCGCCGCCGACCACCGCAACGCGGCGGCCGACCTTGACCGGCGTATCGACGTCGGGGACCTTGTAGGCCTTCATCAGGTTGACGCGGGTCAGGAACTCATTGGCGGAATAGACACCGTTCAGGTTCTCGCCCGGGATGTTCATGAAGGTGGGCAGGCCGGCGCCGGTGCCGATGAAGACGGCCTCGAAGCCCGCGGCAAACAGGTCGTCCAGCGACTCGACACGGCCGATGACCATGTTGGTCTCGATCTTGACGCCGTACTGGCGCAGCGTGTCGATCTCCTCCTGCACCAGGGCCTTGGGCAGACGGAACTCGGGGATGCCGTACATGAGCACGCCGCCCGCCACGTGGAACGCCTCGAAGACGGTCACCCTGTAGCCGAGCTTGGCCAGGTCGGCGGCACAGGTCAATCCGGCCGGGCCGGAGCCGACAACAGCGACCTTCGCCCCGTCGGGACGCGGCCGCAGCACCGAGCAGGAGCCGGCCTTCTGGGCATCGGCAGCCTTCTGGGCCATGTGGAAGTCGGCGGAGAAGCGCTCGAGGCGGCCGATGCCGACAGCCTCGCCCTTCTTGCCGCGCACGCAGAGCTGCTCGCACTGGCTCTCCTGCGGGCAGACAC
>CAYOHO010000222.1:1353-4489 GCA_964403755.1 uncultured Oscillospiraceae bacterium | reverse complement strand
TTGGCGAAGACCGGATACAGGAAGCCGGCGCCGCCGCCGATGATCAGCGGGCTGTACTTGTTGGCGGTCATGGTGTTGAAGAGGAGCTTCGCGTCCTGCGTGTAGCTGGTCGGGAAGACAACTTCCGCACCGGAGTTCATCAGGCCGGTGACGATCGGGGAAAGATCGGAGCTGCCGGCGGTGTAGTTCTTGTCATAGACGAGGGTCAGGCCGGTGGTGTTGGCCTTGATGGCATCGCGGGCAGCCTTGGAGTTGGTCAGGCCCCATTCGGAGTCTTCATAGACCAGGCCGACCTTGGTGATGCCGAGACTGTACTTCTTGTTGAGCCATTCCAGCATCGCGACCTGGGTGGCGGCGAACTGCGGGCTCTGGGCGGCGAACGCGAAGGCATACTTGTAGCCCTGGCTGGTGATCGTCTGCGAAGTCTGGGCCGTCAGGAACGGGATCTGGGCCTTCTCGAAGACGGACAGCATCGGCAGCACGAACGCGCTGGCGGAGGCACCGTGGACGGCGACGACATCGGGATTTTCCTTGATCAGGCGCTCGGCAACAGTCTTGCTCTTGTCGGCGTCGGACTCGTTGTCATAGATGACGAGCTCGAGCTTGGCGCCATTGAGGGCCTTGATGCCGCCGGCATCGTTGATCTTCTTGACGGCCAGCTTGGCGCCGTCGACGTTGAACACGCCCTGGTCACCGTTCTTGCCGGAAAGCGGGAAGACGAGACCGATCTTGATGTTCTTGGCTGCACCGGCGGCCGTGGTGGCGGCGCCGGAGGCGGCGGTGGTGGCGGCGCCGCTGGCTGCGGTCGTGGCCTTGGTCGTTGCGGCGGTCGTGCTGGTGCCCGCGCATCCTGCGATGCTGAACACAAGTAACAGAACCAGGATGGCAGAAATAAGTTTTTTCATGCGTGGTCTCCTCCTGAAACGGTTTACATGCCATGATACATTTGACATGGCCTCTCAAGCGACGATTTTATAACAGATTGCACAAAATCGCAAGAGGTGTCTGACAAATTATTTGTTCACAGAAAGCGTGCATTTGTTGATACTATCAAAATAATGTTTCTGTAACAAATATTTGAATTCGCTATCTTGGCGCCGGTGAAGGCTCTGCGGCAGCCGCTCTCGGCTCCAGAACCGGTCGCTGGCAGGAGGTCCGGGGCAGCGCCGGATGCCGGCAGCGGCGTACACGGGCGGACTGTGGCGGCTATGCGACCGGTGGAATTCCGACAGGTGGTTGACAGGATCTCGAGAATAGGTAAAAATCCAAGGAGAGACACAGGTTGGCGCTTGGCCTGTCGACGACGAGCGCAGACGCCCGGCTCAGGGGCCAGGCGCAGGAACCAGACGCAGGGTGCCCGGCCAGCCGGCGCCACGACACAATCCGCAACCGCAGATCGCCTTCGAGCCGCAGACCATCGGGAATGATCTGATTTAATCGGAACTTAACGGAAGATGCCGCTCCAGTCTGCTTTAATGGAAGCATCAGCAGAACCTGCTGCCGACATCCGCCTGAACCCGGCGTGCCGCATGCCATCCAGCCTTCGCCGCACACCGAAGCCATCTGTCAAGGAGAACACCGGACATGCAGAAAAATCGCCGCACCACGGTTGTCCGAGTGGTCGCACTCGCCCTCTGCCTGATGCTGACTGCTGGAATCGTGCTTGAATCCTTCCCGGCAAGTCCTGTCTTTGCCGAAACGACCTCGCAGGTCCTGGAGGCTGCCCGGCAGCGCCAGGCTAGCCTCGACGCCAGCATCGCCAAGCTGGAGCAGGAAGGCAGCCAGCTTTCCACCAGCAAGAGCCAGCTCAGCGGCAAGCTGTCCTGGCTGAACGCCCGCAGTGCTGAACAGCGCGCCATCTACGCCGAGCGGACCGAGCAGCTGACCGCCGCCATGAAGGAAATGGCCGATGCCAACCAGGCCTACATCGATGCCGTCCAGAAGCTCGCCGACAAGAAGGAGCAGTACCGGGCGCGCCTGCAGAAGATGTTTTCGCACCGGCGCAAGTCCTACTTCCAGATTTTCCTCGAAGCCGGCAGCATCAAGAACTTTTTCACCACCATCGAGTTCATGTCGCGCGTCGCCGAGTCCGACCAGCTGATGATCGAGGATCTCAAGGCGGCCCAGGATGATGCAGACCTGCAGAAGAAGCAGGCGACCGAAGTCAAGGAAGACATGGACACGGTCGTGGCCCAGATCAGCGCCCAGCTCGACACGCTGAAGAACCAGTCGAACACGACGCAAAAGGAGCTCGAGTCGGTCCAGCTCAAGATCAGCCGCGCCCAGGCTGCAGAAGACGCCCTGAATGCCGAGTCCAACCGGCTTGACGGCGAGATCACGGCCCTGCAGCAGAAGCTGGCCGCCGAGCTGTCGGCGAAGGCCACCGCCGCCGCCAAGGCCACCGCTGCGGCCCGTGCCGCCGAAGCCGCCCGAGCCGCAGCCGCCAAGCAGGCCGCAGCCTCGCATCCATCCACCGTCAACAGCCGCGGCTGGGCCTGGCCATACCCCAATGACCGAAACGTCTACTCGGCCTATGGCTGGCGCATCCACCCCATCTATCACATCCGCCGCTTCCACACCGGTGTTGACTTGGGCGGCGACTACGGCGCCCCCATCGTCGCAGCCCGCGACGGCATCGTCATCCTGGTCCGCAATCCCGTACAGGGGCAGAACCGCGGCGGCGACGGCTACGGCAACTATGTCGTCATCGCCCATGACGGCGGGTTCTCCAGCCTCTACGGCCACATGCAGCGGACCCTCGTCCAGGTCGGCCAGTCAGTCAGCGCTGGCGACCGAATCGGTCTCTGCGGCAGCACCGGGACATCGACCGGACCCCACCTGCACTTCGAGATCCGCGTCGACGGCACCACCACAGATCCTATCCCCTACATCCGCTGAACCATCCGCCCATCCGCTGAACCATCCGACCATCCGCCGAACCATCCGACCGGCCGCTGAACCATCCGACCGGCCGCTGAACCATCCGACCGGCCGCTGAACCAGACAGACAGGCGCCCCCGATACCCGTACGGAATCGAGGGCGCCTTTAAAATCGCTGCCAGCTGCCGTCACTTGCCGGATCCGTGCAGCCGCGGGATAATGTCTTTGATGAAAGCAGACGCCCGAAAAACCGAAT
>CAYOHO010000222.1:0-1253 GCA_964403755.1 uncultured Oscillospiraceae bacterium | reverse complement strand
CTATGACGAGGTCAACGCCATGCGCCAGTACCTGCTGGCCAAAGGCGTTCCGGCCGAGCGCATCTTCATGGATCACGCCGGCTTCGACACGTACGACACCCTCTATCGGGCGCGCGACATCTTCGGCGTGCGCCGGGCCGTCATCGTCACGCAGACCTTCCACCTCAAGCGGGCGCTCTACATCGGCGGCATGCTGGGCCTGAACCTGCAGGGCGTCGCCAGTGATGTCCGCGTGTATCCGCGGGCCGCCTACTACCGCTTCCGGGAATATTTTGCCCGCAGCAAGGCTTTCCTGGAGGCAGCCGTCCTGCACCGGCAGCCCGTCTATCTGGGTGAGCCGATCCCGATTTCCGGCAGTGGACTCGCCACCCTCGGCTAGCTGTGAAGCGTCCTGCGTGGCGCCTATCTGAAAAGGCATCTGCGGAGCTGACCGCAGATGCCTTTTTTGCAGGGTATATCCGTGCCGTTAACCGGATCTGGCTGGCGTCTCAGGAGCGGGCCGTGCGCAGGCCGCCATGGTCGCGGCCCTTGATCATCTTCTTGAGCGGAGCCCAGACGGCCATGGCGATGGCGAAGTCGACCAGGCTGTGGACAACGGTGCCGGCGCCGACCAGCAGGATGACCGAGGTCACGAAGCCCTTGGCGTAGTAGGCCTTCATGCTGCCGCCGAAGTAGAACGGCATGACGACGAGGACTTCACTGACCGCGTGCAGCAGGCTGATCAGGACGGCGAAGGTCGCGGCGCTGACCGGCTGCTCGAGGATGGCAGGCCGACGGCGCAGGATCAGGGCGCCAACACTGGCAAAGATCAGGTGCGTGGCAGCACGGGCCACGACAACGATCGGGAAGCCGCCAAGCAGGAAGCCAAGGGTCGTGCCGGCAGCGACCGAAACCGCAACGGCCGGAGAGATGAACATGGCGATGAAAATGGCGACATGACTGGCCAGCGTGAACGAGGCCGGCTCGAGGATGATCTTGACTGGCGAGAACATCGGGATGATGATGCCGATGGCGCAGAGCATGGCGGAGACCAGCATCAGATACAGCTTGTTGTTTTTCATGGCGTGTTTTCCCTCCCTGAGGCATGTGTCTTGACAGGTGTCTTGACCAGTATATCCGGTGACATCCTGGCTGTCAAGGAAAAGCAGACGCCCGAATTTGTCAAATATTGACTGTAAAACAGGCCTGGTTCAATGCCAATTGTCAATAGTCGCGGCTTGAGCGACATGTTCTAAGCCGCGGCTTCAGCGATG
>CAYOHO010000221.1:0-4491 GCA_964403755.1 uncultured Oscillospiraceae bacterium | reverse complement strand
GCTATCGCTTTATAATCATTCCAATAAGAATAAACATAGATGGTGTTTTTGTCTGAAATGGGTTGTGTAATTTTTAATAAATGTTTATAAAGTTTAAAAGCTTTACCATATTCTATGAAAAGAATTTTAGTTCTTTGCCAAGACGGGCGGATATTATGTTGTTTTAAAAATCTTTTTTCGTTAACTATAATTTTGGAAAAATAGAATTTTAAAAAAGATATTTTTTCAAATAGGTTAATATTTAAAACAATACTACTAGCTATGGTGTTTTCTGAAAGTTGAAAAATGGAGTTTTTATTTTTATTTAGAGGAGTAATTATAAATATTTGTTCAAAATTTTGGGTAATATAGGGATATTCATTTTCAATAAAAGGCTCTGAATAGGAAAAAGGAAATGAATCGGTTAATAATACTAGTTTTGCCATTTAGTAAATATTTCTTGCGCTAAGATAATCATTAAATTTAATATTTATATTTGTATTACGCTATTGAAAAGTTAATTAATATTTTTCTAATATTCGAAAATAGTTTAACTTAAATAATGAGGTTTTCCTTATTTTGCGAAGGAAAAATTATAGAATAATATTTTTTTAACGAAAAGGACTATATTAGTAAATGAATAAACATGGAAAATAAAATAAAAAATTTCAGATCTTGTTCTCGGTGTATCCTTGATACAAATGATTATCCTGATATTTCGTTTGATGAACAAGGAGTTTGTAGTATTTGTCATATTTATGATGATTTAGTTCTTAGAACTATTTATCATGGTAATAAAGCAGAATCCGAAATAAATAAAATGATTTTACTTTTACAAAAATCAAAAAGAAAATCATTAAAGTACGATTGTATTATAGGAATAAGTGGGGGCGTGGATAGTACGTATTTAGCATATTTGTCAAAAGAATGGGGTTTGAAACCTTTGTTTGTCCATGTCGATAACGGGTGGAATACCGAATTGGCTGTAAAAAATATTGAAGAAACGTTAAAAAAATTATCATTCGATTTATATACGTATGTTATTGATTGGGAAGACATGAAGGATATGCAGTTGTCATTTTTAAGAGCATCGGTACTCGATATTGAATTACCTTTTGATAATGCATTTGTTGCTGCTCTTTATAAAGTGGCACGTAAGTTTCATATAAAAAATATATTATTAGGATATAATACAGCTACAGAAGGATGGTTGCCTCCTAACTTTACCCATTACAAGCTGGATTCAATAAACATACATGCAATACATAAAAAATACGGCACTCGAAAAATAAAAAATTTTCCTACTATTGGAGTTTTTAAGCGTTTATTTTATGAAAAAATTGTTGGAATAAAATTATTTTCTCCATTAAATTGGGTTGATTATAATAAAAATAAAGTTAAACAATTATTAATAGATAAACTAAATTGGAGAGATTACGGAAATAAACATTATGAAAATATTTTTACCCGATTTTACCAGGGTTATATACTTCCGCATAAGTTTGGTATTGATAAACGCAAATCGCATTTGTCTACTTTAATTTGTTCAGGACAAATGAGCAAACAAGAAGCATTAGAAGAGCTAAATAAGCCTATTTATGAAACAGAACAATTAATAAGCGATAAAGAGTTTGTCCTTAAAAAGCTTGGTTTGAAAAATAGTGAATTCGATGAAATTATGAACTTACCTATCAGAAAACATACAGATTTTCCTTCATATGTAAATTGGTTTAATTATTTTAGAAAAATTAAAAAGTTTTTAAAAAGAAAATAAATAACTTGAAAAAAGTACTCATAATATCCTATTTTTTCCCACCATGTAATTTGCCTGCATCCAATAGGGCATATGGTTGGGCAAAACATCTTTCAGAATATGGATATTATCCGATAGTTGTAACACGAAACTGGGAAAAGCATATTTCTATCCCTTCCGATATACATTCTTCAAGCGGAAAAGATATTATACATCAGAATTTTGATAATTACGAAGTGTATTACCTGCCTTTTAAAGCAGGCCTTAAAGATAAGATTTACAAAAAACTGGGAAACACTATTTTAAGTTTTATTAGCAAGGTATTCACTTTTATTGAATTAATCCTTCAGAATTATACCAATCGAATAATTTCATATGCTAATATATATAAATTTAGTAATAGATATCTTAAGGAAAATCCGGATGTAAAATTATTAATTGTAACAGCAAACCCGTTTACTTTATTTAGGTTTGGATATTTATTGAACAGGAAATATAAAATTCAGTGGCTCGCCGATTACCGCGACGACTGGAATACATCAGAGTTGCTCGAAAACAAAGGATTTGCTCATCGTCAAATTGCAAAAATTGAAAAAATAAGTGAAAAAAAATGGGTTGGTACTGCCACATATATTTCTTCTGTTTCGGATCATTATTGCAAAAAGATAGCAAATTTCGTTCATAAAAAAGGCTTTGTTATTCACAATGGATTTATCGAAGAAGAAATGAATGATTTCAAAAATTTGCCTTTGTTTGATGAATTTACAATTACGTTCAACGGAACGTTGTATCAAAGTCAACCTATTGAAATTTTTATTGAAGCATTTAAAAAATTAATCGATTATAAGAATACAGATATAAAGATCAAACTTAATTTTCCCGGATTAGCATACAATAAAATTCAAGAAAACAGAGTATTGGGTTTATTAAAAGGCTACGAAAAATATATTTCAGTAACATCAAGGATTCCCAAAAAAAATATTTTAGAACTTCAAGCACGATCTCATTTATTGTTAATGGTCGCTCACGAAAATATAATTGGTCTTCCTTCCAGTAAACTTTACGAATATATTGCACTTCAAAAACCGGTCTTATTATGCCCTTCCGATAAAGATATTATTGAAAATACATTAACGAATGTAAATTTAGGCTTATTTGCCGCCCATGTTGAAGAAGCATTCGTTATTTTAAAAAAATCGTACGATGCATACATGAATGGGCAACTAATTATAGATGATTATAATAAAAATGAAATTGCAAAATACACAAGAAGGCTAATTACAAAGCAAGTCTCAATTATTCTAGATACAGTTTTAGGAAAAAATTCATTAAAAAAAGCTTTGATACTTGCGAACGACTTCCCCCCGTTAAATACAATAGGGGCGCAACGACCATTTGGATGGTTTAGCTATTTTATAAAGTTTGGTATCTATCCTACCGTAGTAACTCGTTATTGGGTAGGAAATATAAAGTTGGAAGAAAGTTATTTTCAAAAATCGAATGTAAAGGGTATTAATATAGATGAGAATGAATCCGGCACAACTATTAGAGCCCCTTATAAACCGAATCTGCGTGATATAATTATTCATAAATATGGGATGAATCGCTTTGTTTTAATTCGAAAATTTTTAAGTCTTTTTTACGATTTTTCGCAGTTTCTTACTATCTTTTTTGATAATAAATCAGGGATATATTATGCTGCTAAAAATAAATTGCAAACAGAAAAATTCGATATTATTATTGCTACCGGTGAGCCTTTTATTTTATTCCGCTATGCCTATTTATTAAGTAAAAAATTTAATATCCCCTGGGTAGCTGATTATCGAGATGGCTGGACCACAAACTATAATACGTTATATAAGATAGGAAAATTTAATCAATTTTTACTTAACAATTATTTCAGGAGAGCGGAAAAAAAATTTGTAAATACTTCTTCTCTTATTACTACTACTGCCAATGCTATAAAAGAAGAGATTGCCTCTATTTTTCCTCAAAAGAAAATAACGGTATTATACAATGGTTATTTTAAAGAATTATTTAATGATACAACATTAATGGAGCAAAATAAAAATATTTTCGAGATCGCATACGCAGGAACTATATACCCTTATCAACGATTGGAAATGTTTTTGGATGGTTTTGAATTATTTATTAATAAACATCAGGTTGAATTTGTACAGTTATCGTTTTATGGAATAGATTATAAGTCTATAGAGTCACATAGGGTTCTAAACTATAAACCGAATCTACGTAAATACATAAAAATTGAAGAACATAAGCCACAATCGGAAGTATTAAAAGAATTATCAAAAGCAAATTTATTACTTTTACTTGCTAATAAAAATTATAAGCAAGTGTATGCTAAATTATTTGAATACTTAGCATTAAAAAGGAAAATTATGCTTGTTGAAAATGATAGAGGCGATGTAGCAGAAATAATTACAAAGGCTAACGCCGGTGTTATGTGCGAAAACGCCGAAAAGGTTGCAGTAAATATTGAAATGGTTTATAACGAATTTTTAAGGAATGGATTTGTTGAGTGTAATCCGGTTGATTATGAAAAATATTCCCGCGATAATCAGACTAGGATATATACCGAAAATATAATAAAATTATTAGATAATATAAAAACAGATACGAATGATTGACGGAATTGAATATATCGGATTATTTGATTTTGTATTATTACCCATACTTTTAATAAGTATATTTTTAGTTTCTTATCTTCATAAAAAGAAAAAGGAGATAAAAAATCCTTT
>CAYOHO010000220.1:0-4525 GCA_964403755.1 uncultured Oscillospiraceae bacterium | reverse complement strand
GGTCATGGGCAGGCTCATCCGCCGCTGCAGCGCTGTGACGGCGAATTCGGTGCGCGGGCCGAACACGCCATCGACGGCGCCGGTGAGGTAGCCCAGTGCACTCAGGTCTTCCTGGAGCACGCGGACATAGTCGTTGCTCATGCCTTCATTGAGCGTCGGCAGGCGGCCGGTCACGGTCAGGGCGCAGGTGGCGGTGAGGCTGCCGGCCTGGGCCGTGAGGGTCGCGCTGCCGGCAGCAATGGCCCGGGCGGAACCCGTGCTGTCGATGATGCCGACGCTGCCATTGCTGCTGCTGAAGACGAGTGTTTCTGCCGTGCCGGAAGCCGGCACAAGTGCGGCGAGGTGGTCAAGGCGGCCGCCTACCGGCAGCTGCAGGGCGGTTCGGCTGAATGCGATGCCGATCAGAGGCCGGCGGACGTTGACTTTCCAGGTCAGGAGGGTCGTTTCACCCTGCATCAGCCGGACGTCAGCCGGCGCGGTCTGAAGTGCCAGCTGGCTTCCATCGGCATTGATGGCCACGGCATCGCTGTTGCTGCTGACAATGCGATAGGCATCCAGCAGGCTGGCCGGCAGGCCGGTCACGGGCAGCGGCACCGCCATGCCGGGCTCGACGGTCGTGGCGGATGCGGTGACCGCCAGGCTGGCCGGCGCGGGCAGCACGGTCACGACACAGGCGGCGTAGGACTGGTCGGCTCCGCGCAGGACGATCAGGGTCCGCCCGGCGGCAACCGCCTGGACGCGCCCATCCTGGCCGACTGTGGCAACGGCCGGGTCCAGGGTGAGCCATTCGGCGCCCGACGGCAGCGTTCCGGTCACGCTCAGGGTCTGGGCCGGCATCGGGGCGGCGGCGGTCAGCTGAAGGCTGGCCGGCAGAGCATAGGCCTGCTGGCTGGCCGGAATCAGTTCGGCCGTGGCGGCATTGAACGCGAGCGCCAGCTTCGGGGCGGCGGCGATGCCGTTCTTGACTGCGTCAAGCGTCTGGCTGCCGGTCAGGGCGAGTCCGGCAGCGTCGCTGAGGAAGGTCTTGCCGCCGGCGAACACGAGTCCGCGGCGCTGCGACAGGGAAGCATCGGCAAGCAGGAGCTGCTGCTTGCCCTCGATCGTCTGCAGGCCGCCGGTGAGCCGGGCGCCGCTGACTGGATCGAAGTAGAAGGCCTTTCCGCTGACGGTCTGCCAGCCGGTCAGCAGCGCCCCCTGGCTGCTGAACAGGTAGGTCTTGTCGCCGATCTGCTGCAGTCCGGTCAGGAGCTGGCTGGAAAGGCTGCGGTAGCTGCGGGTGCTGCCGCTCGTCTGCCAGCCGGTCTGGAGCCGGCCATTGGCGTCAAAGCTGTAGCTGCTTCCGCCAATGTCGGCGGTTCCGGTCACCGGCGAGCCGGCTGTGGGCGAGTCGCTCGCGCCCAGGAAGTAGATCTGGTCCGCCAGCTGCTGCCAGCCGGTGAGCAGGGCACCCTGGCTGTCGAAACAATAGCGGCGCCCGTCGATGGTCTGCCAGCCGGTGAGGATGGTGCCGCTGGCATCAAAGAAATAGCGGTTGCTTTCAAGCGTCTGCCAGCCGGTGAGGACACTGCCATCCTCCGGAATGTAGGTCAGCTTGCCGCTGATGGTCTGGAAGCCGAGCAGGCGAACGCCATCGGTGCCGAACAGGTACTGGCGGCCGTCGATGACCTGCGGGCCAGTCACGTAGACGCCGTTCCGGTAATAGTACTGATTGCCGTCGATCGGCAGCCAGCCGGTTGTCGGATAGGTGATGTCCGGCGCCTTGAGCCACAGGGTCCAGTTGCGGTCGCCAACACGTGTCTTGACGACACCATACTCGACGCCGCGGGCCTCGATGACCTCGCCGTTGCCAATATAGACGCCCATGTGGCCTTCACGCCAGAGAAGCAGGCCGTGGATGTTCGGGATCGTGCTGACTGGACCATAGGCCAGCCCGCGGTCGATCGCGGTTCCCTTGATGCTGTTGGCGGT
Source organism: uncultured Oscillospiraceae bacterium (assembly GCA_964403755.1). Lineage (GTDB taxonomy): Bacteria > Bacillota > Clostridia > Saccharofermentanales > UBA5734 > JAXGXQ01. Next base: position 2,557 of record CAYOHO010000220.1, on the reverse strand, counting down.
GCGGTCGGTCAGGGCGCTGTATTCCGCACGGTTTTCCGCCTCGTTCCACCAGAGGTAGCCCTTGTAGAGGCCGGCGCAGTCGGCAGCCCGGCCGCCGACCCATTCAAGCGCATGCTCGTAGGCTGTGCGGCCGTCGCTCATGATTTCAGAGAAGACACCGGGATACTGATAGCGCTTGCCGTCCACGATCGCCTGCGTCACGATGTTGCCATAGGTGCCAAAGACATAGCCCCAGTGCTCGCGCAGGGCGCGCAGGGCAAACGTCATGAGTCCGGCGCTTGTGGGATTGGTCGTCGCCGTAACCTGGGCCGGAAATCCCTGGATGACGAGGGCGATTGCAAGCAGGCAGACGGTCAGGATGAGTGTCCGTTTCTTCATGAAGCAGGATCCTTTCCAGATGACATGGCAGGAGGCCGGTCGGATAAGGTCGGCCAGGACTGACGGTGGTGGCGGTCGGTCCGGCGGGGAAAACGAATCGTGGCATGTCTGCCATCACTGAATCTGTTCAAGCCGCAGCGGCTGTATCGGGAATGCCTCTGAAAATCGAGTGCCAGGCAGGCCGCTTTCCGTTTTGGCCGACATTGATCAGCCAACGGGAATTCACCTGGGCCGGCCTTCTAGCCGTCCGTCATGCGGTGCAGAATCTGGTGATATTATATAAGAAATGAAAAAGCCCGCCAATTTGCTGGCGGGAAATGTATCGTCAATGTAACCTGACTGTCTTATTCCGGCTGGACTGAAGAAGCCTCCGCAGCCGCCAGAAAGGTGCTGCGGAGGCTTCCGGTGCAGGCTGGGCAGGGCGTGGAAATCAGGCCTTGGTCTTGATCCGGCCGTCGAAATCGCCGGCATCCTCGGGCTGGAGCGGGAAGCGGACCGGCGCATGGTCACGGTTGGAGCGGTAGATCGCCGTGAAGATCTCGACCGTCTTGCGGCCTTCCTCACCATCGATCAGCGGCTTGCGGCCCGCAAGGATGGCGCGCAGGAAATCCTCGGCCTGGCGTTCCATATAGTAGTGAAGCGCATCGACGCTGCTGAAGAAATCGCTGTCCTCGCGCTTCCAGGTCTCGAGCCTGTCTGTTTCGCCCGCGACCGTCCAGACATCGTTGTAGGGCGGCTCGACGACACTATGGACACCAGCGATGAACATCTGGCCGCCATCGGTCTGGACACCGATCGAGGCGCCGTTGCTGCCGTGCACATGGACCCTGCCGTAGAGCGCCGGGTTCTGGGAATTGCTGACGACGATGCTGCCGAAGCCGCCATTGCGGAACTTCAGCACGGCAACCGCGGTGTCCTCGACCTCGATGGTCGGGTGGTTCTGGTTTGCCCAGTAGCCGAAGACCTCCTCGACCGGCCCCATGTACCACTGGAGGAGATCAAGCTGGTGCGGCGACTGGTTCACGAGCACGCCGCCGCCCTCGAGCGTCCACGAGCCGCGCCACGGGTCGCTGCGGTAGTAGGCCGCATCGCGCCAGCCGTACATGTTGACCGTGCCGAGGATCGGCCGGCCAATCTTGCCATCGGCGATCGCCTGCCAGACACGCATGGCCGGGCGGTAGAAGCGTCGCTGGCAGATGGTGCCAAGCTGGACGCCGCTTTCACGGGCAGCCGCGATCATGGCGTCGCAGTCGGCCAGCGATGCGGCCAGCGGCTTCTCAACCAGGACATGCATGCCGGCGCGGGCGGCCTGGACGGCGGCGTCGCGGTGGAACGGGTGCGGCGTGCAGATGATGACGGCCTCGACGCCGGCGCGGGCCATCGCCTCGATATCGGTGAACGGCTGGACGCCGTACTGGTCGGCGAAGTCGCGGACCTTGTCCGGGCTGCGGCCGCAGACGGCGGTGAACTCGGATTCCGGCAGGTTCTTCAGGGCCTTGGCGTGCATGTGGCCGACCTTGCCCGGGCCGATGATGGCAGTCTTGAGATGCTCCTTCATAGATGACAAAACCTCGCTGCAGATGATGGCCGCGGCGCCGGACCCGGCAGCCGGACGGCTTTAGATATTATAGCATGATTCATCCGGCAGGCAGTCGCCAGACAGCCATAAACATGGTTTAATGAACGGTGCGGACCCGCGGGCCCAGGGCACCGCCGGGAACAGAAGCAGCGAACAAAGGGGGACCTTGCCATGCACATCCGGATTGCCACCTTCTACATCAAACAGGAACATGTCAGCAGCTTCATCGAGACAACGCTCGAGAACCAGCGCAACTCCCGCCAGGAGCCAGGCGTGATTACCTTCGACTTCCAGCAGGGCGCCGATGACCCGGCCCGCTTCGTGCTCTATGAAGTCTTCCGGGATGACGCCGCCTTCGAATACCACAAGACGACCGACCATTTCAAGAAATGGATCGCCGCCGTGCCGGACATGTTCGCGAAGCCGCGCGATCTTGCGCTCTACCGCGGCGTCGGCGAAGTCTGAACCCCGCGTCGGCGCAGCCGATCCCCGTGTCGGCGCAGCCGATCCCCGTGTCGGCGCAGCCGATCCCCGCGTCGGCGCAGCCGCGCCCCGGGGCTGCGCAGCCGATGGCGCGAGCGGCGGCGCAGCCGGTCGGGC
>CAYOHO010000219.1:0-4533 GCA_964403755.1 uncultured Oscillospiraceae bacterium | reverse complement strand
GCTCGAACAGCGCCACGCCGAGCTCGTCCTCGACGGCCCGGATGCACTGGCTCAGTGACGGCTGGGAAATGAACAGCCGCTCAGCCGCGTGGGAGAAGTTCAGTTCCTCGGAAAGCGCCAGGACATAGCGCATTTGGCGAAAGTTCATCAGTCGGAACCTGCTTCGTCAATCGTGAATCAGGCGGAATCGGATGCGGCGGACCGGGCAGGAGCGAAGCCAGCCGGTCTTGCCAGGCAGCAGCCGGTTCGTCGGCTATAGTCTTTTGATTATAGCACATCGAAAGCCGGCTTGCCTCCGCACCAGTTCGCGTTTGCGGGGTGCTATTCCCACTATTTGCGGGGTGCTATTCCCACTATTTGCGGGGTGCCATTTACACGATGCTCGATTTTCCGGCGCGACGAAAACCAGTCGCGTCTGCACCGCCGTCCTGTGCTATCATCAATCGCGTGGACCTTAAGGCAGCCTGGAGGATCCGGCAATGGCGCAAATGACAGCATTGGTCAAGGTACTCTGCATCTTTCTCGTGATCATCGCCATCGGCTACATCCTGCGCAAGAAGCGTGTCGTCTCAGACTCGTTTGATGACGACCTCAATGCGCTGATGATGAACGTGACGCTGCCGCTGATGCTGGTCGGCGGCTTCACCCTGCCCTTCGATCAGGAGCTGACGCAGCAGGGGTTCGGCATCTCCCTGATCGCATTCGCCTGCCTGCTGACGAGCTTCCTGATCGGCCTCGCCGGAACGAGGCTGTTCCATGTCGAGCCCAGCCGCAGGGGCGTCTGGCTGCTCATCACCACGTTCGCCAACCTCGGCTTCATGGGCTTTCCGGTGATCGAGGCGATGTTCGGCGCCAAGGGCCTGTTCCTCGCCGCCTTCGTCCAGATCACCTATGCCACCTGCTTCTTCTCGCTCGGTTCGCTCATGATGGCGAACGGCCAGGGTTCCCAGCGGTTCAGCCTGCTCAAGGTCTTCCTCAGTCCGGTCATGCTGTCGATCGAGTTCGGCCTCGTCCTCTACTTTACCCAGATCAAGCTGCCCGATGCCGCCAGCAGTCTGCTGTCGATGGTTGGCAGCATGACCGGCCCGATTGCCATGCTGATCATCGGCATCAAGCTCAGCCGCTTCCCCCTGATTGAAGTCGTCAACGACCTCAGCCAGTACAAGCTCGCCCTGTCCCGTCTGCTTGCGGCCCCGATCATGGTGATCCTGCTGCTCCGGCTGATCCCGACCCCGGACTATGCGCTGCTAGTGCCGGTCATGGTGATCATCTCCGCTATGCCGGGTCCCGGAAACGCAACCAACATGGCCATCACCTACGGCGGCGACGCTGACTTCGCCGCCAAGAACACGGCGCTCTCAGCCATCCTCTGCCTGTTCACGCTGCCAGTCGTCTTCCTGCTCCTGCGCATCTAGCGCTTGGCTGGCGGCCGCAAGCGCCCGGTTCTCAGCGTCCGGCCTGCCTCAGGTCCCAGGCGATCCAGGCGCTGTCCTCAAGCTCCTCATAGATGCTGAACGCATCCAGGATATCCTTGCCGGCGACCAGACCGCCGTGGTTCTGCAGCAGGTAGCCGCGGCCGGGGCGGACCCGCGCCTCGAGCAGGGCGAACAGCTCCCGGGAACCCGGCGGCGCGAACGGGATCAGGTCGACCTGCGCCAGTTTCATCTTCAGGTAGGGCGTATGCGCCGGCATGACATCCTCTGCCGGCGGATGCTCGAGGCAGGCCCAGAGTGTCGCATAATGGCTGTGCGAGTGGACCACCGCCCGCGCCTCCGGGTTGGCCCGGTAGAGGGTGGCATGCAGCGGCAGCTCCTTGCTCGGCCGCGGCCCGGACAGATGGGCGTGGCTTTCGCGGTCAACCCGGGCAAAGTCGGCCGGGGTCAGCCGCCCGAAGCAGCTGCCGCTGGCCGTGATGTAGATCGAGTCGCCATGGATGAAGCTCAAGTTTGCCGATGAACCGGTCGCCCGGCCGCGGTCGAACAGCGCCTTCGCCGCCCAGATGGCGTCCTGAAGCAGGACTTCCAGAACCGGGTCCTTCTCCATCATGTCAATCACCGTCATGTCCGAGTCCTCCCTGAAATCAAGTTGCCATCGCGGCCATGTCTGCGTCAGGCCAGAGCCGGGTGAAACTGTCGCCCGATGCGTCAGGCCAGCGCCCGGCCGAAAAAGTCCTCCTGGCCGAAATTGCCCGACTTGAGGACAATCCGGATCTCGGGCCGGTCGGTCGGCTGCATCTCCGGCACGCCGGGTGCCACGCTCGGTCCAATATAGAAACTGGCGAAGCCGAGGGTCCGGGTCACTGCGCCCGACGTCTCGCCGCCGGCGACGACAATCCGCCGGAAGCCGGCATCGACAGCTGCCCGGGCGATCCGCCCCATCAGGCCTTCGAGCAGGTCCGACACCGTCTCCAGGCCGTGCGCCTGGTTCTGCCGCACTTCATCCGCCTCGGCGGAGCTGTAGACCAGGATGTCCCGCCCGGCCGCCAGAACCTGGCCGATCACGCCGGCTTCCGTCTGCTCCCCGCTCAGCAGCGCCAGGGGCGAGACCTTGAGCGCCAGGCCGCCGGCCGCAAGATAATGGCGCACCTGGCGCCGGGTCATGTCGGAGCAGCTCCCGGCCAGCAGCAGACGGGGCGACCGGTCCGCCGGCATCACCCTGCCACCGGCGGTCTGCGCGGTCACCGAAGGGATCGCCTGCGTCGTCACTTGCGCAGCAGCCTGAGCCGCCAGCCGCGCGGCCAGGAGGGTCAGGATGCCGGAGCCGCCGGTCAGCAGCGGCAGCTCATGGAAAAGATTGGCGATGCGTTCCGCATCGGCATCATCGGCAAAGTCGACGGCCAGCGTGAAGCGCGTGCCCGCGCGCCGGAACGCTTCCCGAAGCGCCGCAACGGCGGCGCGTGCCGACGGCTGGTCGGGGAAATCGCTCCAGGCCAGGCTGCGGCAGGCGTAGCGGCTCTGGGCCTGCATGAGATTGCAGACCGAGGAGTCGCGCATTGGCGTCAGGGGATGATCCTTCATCGGGCTCTCGCTGAGCGGCACGCCATTCACGTACAGGATGCCGTTGCGGACCACCCGGCCGTTGACCGGCAAGGCCGGACAGACAATCGTGAAGTCGGCGCCGGTCATCTCCATCAGCGCGTCGGTGACGGGGCCGATGTTGCCTTCGGCGGTCGAATCGAACGTCGAGCAGTACTTGAAGAACAGCTGGCGGGCGCCATGCCCGAGCAGCCACCCGGCAGCGGCGCGGCTCAGGCTGACGGCCTCCCGGCTCGGGATCGTCCGCGACTTGAGCGCCACCACCACGGCCTGCACATCGGCCGGCAGTTCAAACGACGCCGGCGGGACGCCATTGGTCAGGACAGTCCGCAGACCGCCCGCCACGAGAAACGATGCAGCGTCGCTCGCGCCGGTAAAATCATCGGCGATGCAGCCGAAAACCAGATTTCCCATGAGCCATCCTCGCCTTCCTGCAGCCATGCGCCCGGATACGGCGCGCAGCAGCGCGTCATGGCTGACGATTCACAGGATAGCATAAACGCCCGGACCCCGGACCGGCCAAAAATATGGACAGATCAGGGTTTATAGAACGAAAACGGATATTCTGCCGGACTGCTGGCACAGCGGCCCCGGGCGCCTGAGCCCGGGCGCCAACGCGATGCGCCAACATGGGTGCCAGAACCGGGCGCCCGGTTCATCAGGCGATTCAGCTTCCCTGGCTGCGCAGCACATCCTTGGCGCACCGGTTGGGATAGCGGCTGGCAAAGTGCTCGCGGATAATCCGTTCCCAGGCCTTGTGATGCTGGACGAGCGCCAAGGCGTTTGCTCGTGTCAGCGCTCCCGGCAAATCCGCGAGCACCGGCTGCCCGTCGGTGTAAACGCTTGCCGCCGCGCGAGCTGGCGACCCATGGGCATCCGTTCTGCCCGGGCTGTTCGAATCGCTGGCTTCTGCCCGCTGCAGGAACAGGGCCAGCAGCTGATCATGCATCGCCTGCGGGAAAGGTGCCGGCACGCCATCCATCGCAGCCGAGCCCTGAACCCAGTGGTCGTTGTAGTAGACCAGACCCTTGCCGGTGCGGAAACGGCTGAACTCGGACAGCAGCGAGTGGGCAAATTCCAGCAGCTGCATATCGGAAACCACGCCCAGGTTCTGGTTCCGCATGGCATCCTTGATTGGCGCACGGCCGCGGCGCACGCCGCAGGACTGGAAATGGGCGGCGATTTCCTCATGCTCACGGCTGGCCTGTCCGGCATCCAGGAAGGCGCCGAGCGACCAGACATCCGGCAGCAGGCGGCTGACCCGGAAGGCGTTGCCCCGCAGAACCTCAAAATAGAGCCCCTGGTCGGATCGGTCATTGCCGAAGACAATCAGGCGGTCATCATGCAGGTCGATGACCTCGTAAAGCGCCGTCATCAGGTCGTGGACAAAGTCGCTTTCCAGGCCATTGACCGCGCTGATATAGGCCACGCGGTTCGCATGCTCGATCCGGGCATCCAGGCTGCCGGATTTCAGGCTTTCGAGAATAAATCGCATCTG
>CAYOHO010000218.1:0-4555 GCA_964403755.1 uncultured Oscillospiraceae bacterium | reverse complement strand
GGACTTCCGGCATCTGCCGGACAATCTGATCCCAATCATCCGGCCCCAGCAAAACGGCCTCACAGCCGGCTGCGGCGATCCATTACGAAAGGTCGTGATCCCTTGTCTTCCTGTGACAATTGCGCCAGCAAAGGCAGCTGCTCGACGCAGCCATCCGAATGCGGCAGCGCCCAGCAGCGGCCGAGTGCGCCGCAGAAGGAATCCCTGCATGAACTGGCCAGCGTCCGCTGTGTCGTCGGCATCTGCAGCGGCAAAGGCGGCGTCGGCAAATCGATGGTGACGGCCCTGACAGCCGTCGAGCTGGCCCGCGCCGGCCTGACTGTCGGCATTCTCGATGCCGATGTCACCGGTCCCTCGATTCCGAAGCTGTTTGGCCTGCGCGGTCAGCTGACCGGCTCGCAGCAGGGCATTTTCCCCGCCCAGTCGCATGGCGGCATCCAGATCGTTTCGGTCAACCTGATGCTTGAGCAGCCCGATGCGCCGGTTGTCTGGCGTGGACCGGTCATTGCCGGTGTGGTGAAGCAGTTCTGGTCTGACGTCATCTGGGACACGCTCGACGTGCTCCTGATCGACATGCCGCCGGGTACCGGCGATGTCCCTCTGACGGTCTTCCAGTCAATCCCGGTTGACGGCATCGTCATGGTCTCGACGCCGCAGGATCTCGTCTCGATGATCGTGCGCAAGGCCCGCAACATGGCCCTGATGATGGGCGTGAAGATTCTGGGCTTTGTCGAGAACATGAGCCTGGTGCGCTGCCCATGCTGCAACAGTGAATTCAGCGTCTTCGGCCCCGGCCATACAGCCGATGCAGCAGCCGAGATGAATGTGCCGCTGTTCGACCGCCTGCCGATCTTCAGCCAGCTCGCCGAACTGGCGGACGCTGGTCAGATCGAAGATGCTCCGGCCGGCCTGGTCCCGAACGTGACCGCTGCCGTCCGCGCACTGATCGACCGCAAGCAGCTTTGAGACGCCAGCCATGATCAAAGACGGCAGCAGCCAATCGCACAGCCCACGCCGGCCGGGTGCAGGGATAGCCGGACTTGCAGACGGAAGCCTTTGCGGCCGGCTGCTGGCGGCAGTCCTTGTGCTCCTGCTGGTCCTGCCGGCTGCCCTGTCGGCCTGCAGCAGCAAGCGCGTGCTGGGCGGCATTGATGAGCAGGCGCCGGTGGCCCTGATCCGCTATGAGGCGATCGAAAAGGATCTTTCGGGCATCGTCTACCGCGAGATCCTGGACCTGCCGACCTACCTGAGCGAGACGAAAATTCCGGTGCTGCTCGTCTTCCATGACCCCAGCGCCGCAGTCGAGCGGCAGCTGATCCCGCTGGTGGAGCAGTGCGCCGACGACTTCAAGGACAGGGCTGCCGTGGTCTTCATCAATGCCAATGAGAAGCCGTCGCTGGTTTCGCTGTATGGTGTCGAGACGGTTCCCAAATATATCCTCGTCAAGTCGGGCGCCGCTCGCCTGACGATGAGCGGCTTCGACGAGACAACCCGGGCCGGCCTGGAGCAGATGCTGCAATCGCTCGGCTGACCGGCCGCGGACCATGCGCCTGATCGGCCGCGGACCGTTCGCCTGACCAGCCGCGGACCGTTCGGCTGACCGGCCGCGGACCGATCGCCTGACCAGCCGCGGACCGTTCGGCTGACCGGCCGCGGACCGTTCGCCTGACCGTTCCCCGGGCTGGTCCCGGATTTGCGGGAACGTCTCCCGATTCGAAGGCAACGCCTCTCGAATGAGCGGGAACGTCTCCCGAACTGGCTTATATGCCTCCTGAAATGAGGCGAACGCTTTCCGAATTGAATGGAACGTCCGGCCGCCGGCCGGGCCTTCGCACCAGGATCCGGGCACACGTCCGGCCGTGCGCGGAGCCCGGCCGGCGGCGCCTTTTCAAGGTCGGCAAACATTCATATTCTTTTCCTCTTCCGGGCCATTTTCCCACAGGCCCTTGTGACGGCCTGCCAATTCCGCTAGATTGACAGTAGGGGAGTCCGGCAATCCGGGCCGTCTGGAGGCTTCGGCACCCGGGCCGCCAAAGGCCGGCGATCCCGATCTGCATCAGAACTGAAGGAGGCTTTACTGTGGTGGACATGCTGCGAGAGATTTCTCTGCGCCTCAAGGGTATGCGCGACACACTGGACATTTCCATCGAGGACATGGCTGCGGCCACCGGCGTCACGCCGGACGAATATGTCAGCTTCGAGACCGGAGAACGCGACTTCCCCTTCACCTTCCTCTACCGCGCCGCCAACCGGTTCGGCATCACGCTCACCGACCTGATGACTGGCGAATCGCCGCACCTGAGCGGATACACACTGGTGCGCAGCGGCGAAGGACTGCCGATTGCGCGCCGCCAGGGCTTCTCCTACCTGCACGCGGCCGCCCGGTTCCGTGACCGCATGTCCGAGCCGTTTGTCGTCACCGCGCCCTATGAAGCCGGCGCCGAGACGGCTGCCATCCAGCTCAACAGCCATGTCGGGCAGGAGTTCGACTATGTCCTTTCCGGAACGCTACGCGTCCGGATCGGTGACCACGAAGAAACCCTGCGCGAAGGCGACACCATCTACTATGATTCGTCCAAGCCGCACGGCATGGTGGCTGTCGGCGGGACACCCTGCCGATTCCTGGCCGTTGTCATGGGCCACTGCGACTGAGTACCCGCTGAGAAGGAGCTGCCACTATGCTGAATATCCACAAGCAATACCTGCAAGAAACAATCGGCCCGGATGGCCTGGTCTCAGACTACTGGTTCACCGTCCCGGAACAGTTCAACTTCGCCTATGATGTCATCGACCGCATCGCGGCGGCCGAGCCGAACCGCCGCGCGATGCGCTGGTGCAACGAGGCCGGCGAGACGCACACCTTCAGCTTTGCCGACATGAGCCGCTACAGCGACATGGCGGCGAGCTATTTCCAGCAGCTGGGGATCCGCCGCGGCGACAAGGTCATGCTCATCCTGAAGCGGCACTACCAGTTCTGGTTCGCGGTCCTTGGCCTGCACAAGATCGGAGCGGCTGCCATCCCGGCCACCAACCAGCTGCACAAGAAGGACCTGGTCTATCGCTTCAATGCCGCCGGCATCCGGGCTGTGCTCTGCACGGCCGAGGGAGAGGTCGGCGAGGCGGTGGTCGAGGCCGCCGCCGAATATGGCCAGCCGATGGTGCTGATGATGGCCAAGGGCGCCCGCGCCGGCTGGCAGGACTTTGATGCCGGCATCCTGGCGGCACCGCCCTTTGTGCGTCCGACCGGAGAGGCGGCTCCCGTGAACAGCGACATCATGCTGCTCTACTTCACCTCCGGCACCACCGGCATGCCCAAGATGGTCACGCATGATTTCACCTATGCAATCGGCCACATCCCGACAGCCAAGTACTGGCACAAGGTCGATCCGGACGGCCTGCACCTGACCGTTTCGGAGACCGGCTGGGCCAAGTCCGTGTGGGGCAAGCTCTATGGCCAGTGGCTGATGGAAGCCGGCATCGACGTCTTCGACTTCGACCGCTTCGACCCCAAGACCATGCTCGACCATGTCGTCACGGCCGGCGTCACGACTTTCTGTGCGCCGCCGACGATCTATCGCTTCCTGATCCGCGAGGATCTCAGCCAGCATGACCTGTCGAAGCTCCAGCACTGCACGATCGCAGGCGAAGCCCTCAATCCGGAGGTCTACGAGCAGTTCAGGCGCGCCACCGGCCTGGAGCTCAAGGAAGGCTACGGCCAGACCGAGATGACGCTGGCCGTTGTCACCAACTACTGGATGGCGACCAAGCCGGGTTCGATGGGCAAGCCGTCACCGGTCTACCACATCGCGCTGCTCGACGACCAGGGCCAGCCAGTTCCAGCCGGCCAGTCCGGCGAGATCTGCGTGCGGGTCGGCGAGCAGAAGCTGGCCGGCATGTTCTCCGGCTACTTCAAGGATCCGGAGCTGACAAACCGGGTCTGGCATGACGGCTACTACCACACGGGAGACCTTGCCTGGAAGGATGAAGACGGCTACCTCTGGTTTGTCGGCCGCACCGACGATATCATCAAGAGCTCCGGCTACCGCATCGGGCCCTTCGAGGTGGAGAGCGTGCTGATGGAGCACAAGGCTGTCCTCGAGTGCGCCATCACCGGCGTGCCTGACCCCGTCCGTGGCCAGGTGATCAAGGCCACCGTGGTGCTGGCCCGCGGCTACACCGCCAGTGACGCCCTGCGCACCGAACTGCAGGAGTACGTCAAGACCCATACCGCGCCCTACAAGTATCCCCGCATCCTGGAATTTGTCGACGCCCTGCCCAAGACGATCAGCGGCAAGATCCGCCGTGTCCAGATCCGTCAGGACAGCAAGGAAGACACTTCCACGATCGAGGACTGAAAGATGGGCGCGCCGGGACCGGGCCTGGAGGGGCCCATCCTCTACCGCTTTGCGATTGGCCAGGACAGCCACCGCTTCGTGAGCCATGATACCGGTCTTGAGAGCCTGTCGCCCTGGGCCGCGGCCCAGGATGCCGAGAAGGCGAGCCATGCCGGCCGGATCCTGATGCTCGGCGGCGTGGCGCTGCCGGGCGAGCCGCC
>CAYOHO010000217.1:0-4566 GCA_964403755.1 uncultured Oscillospiraceae bacterium | reverse complement strand
GGCTACATGATCTCGCAGACGCTCCAGAACAAGCTGAAGGCGCGCGGAATCAGCCGCCCGATCGCCACCGTCCTCACCCAGGTCGTGGTCGACCGGAATGACGAACGCTTCCAGCACCCGTCCAAGCCGGTCGGACCGTTCTATACCCGGGAGATCATCGAGGCCCACCTCGCCGGGAACCCGGACAGCGCCGTGCGCCAGTTCGTTGAGGACAGCGGCCGCGGCTGGCGCCGGGTCGTGCCCTCTCCGATCCCGCTCGACATTGTCGAACGGGAGGCAATCGAGACGCTGCTCGGCAACGGTTTTCTGGTCATCGCCGGCGGTGGCGGCGGCATCCCGGTCGTCCGCGAGAATGGCACGCTGCACGGGGTCGAGGCCGTCATCGACAAGGACTTTGCCAGCGCGCTGATCGCCGCCGAGCTCAAGGCTGACTACTATGTCATCCTCACGGGTGTCGAGAAGGTCGCCATCAATTTCGGGAAGCCCGACCAGAAGAACCTGGACGTGCTGACGGTCTCCAAGGCCCGGAAGCACCTGCAGGATGGTCAGTTCCCCCGGGGCAGCATGGGGCCAAAGATCGAAGCCGCTCTCTATTTCCTCGAGAAGGGAGGGAACCAGGTCCTCATCACGTCACTGGCCAAGGTCCGGGAAGGACTGGCCGGAGAAACCGGAACCCGGATCGTGCCTGACCGCCAGGAAGCCCGCTGACGCTGAAGGAGGATTCCCGAAGCAGGCAGCAGATTCCACTTGCCAGAACATCGGCCGCAGGAATTCGTTCCCCATCCAAGCGCATGTTCACCGACATCAGAAATGGAATCAAGGAGTTGAATGACATGAAGAAAACATTAGCCGTTCTTCCAATCGTCCTCGTCATCGTGCTCGCGGTCATGACCGTGACCGTCTTCGCCACGGCCGGCGCCTCGCCGACGCCGGCTCCCAAGCCCGTCCCGACGGGCGTCCAGGCCGTCCTCACCGTGATCCCGCTCATCCTCATCCTCGTGCTGCTGTTCCTCAAGGTCAACATGCTCGTGGCCGGTCTCGCCGGCGGCGTCCTGGCCATGATCATCGGCGGCGTCGGGCTCGCGACAGCCAACAAGCTGTTCCTTGAGGCGATCCCCAGCATGCTTTCGATCACCGTCCCGATCATCAACTCGGCCATCGCAACCGCCGTGTTCAAGTCCGGCGGCTATGCGGCTGCCCTGGCCCTCGTCCGCCGCTCGATTGGCAGCCGGGTCGAGTACTTCGCCGCCTTCATCGTTCTCCTGATGTCGGCTGCCACCTACATGTCCGGTATCGGCGGCGGCACCGCCATGGTTCTGGCCCCGCTCGCCTTTGCCGCCGTCGGCGCCATCCCCGAGCTGATCGCGGCCATGTGTCTCGCGGCAGCCGTCTCCTTCACCACCTCGCCGGCCTCGCTGGAGACTGGTGTCATCACCCGCCTGACCGGCGCCACGACAATCGACTACGTGACCACCATGCGCCCGTACTGGATCATTTTCTCAATCATTGCCATCCTGATCGGCTTCATCGGCGCCCGCCGCCGCCGTGCCCTGTTCACGGGCGATGAGCCGGAGGAAATCCGCAGCAAGTCCAATGGCGAGCTGTTCCGGATTACCATCCCCGCGATTTTCCTGCTCGTCGCCGTCATCGCCGGTCCGCTGGTCAACACGGCTGTCGGCATGCCGGTCCTGGGGCCGCTCATGTACACGATCATCACCATCGCCCTGATCGCCCTGTGCACCAAGTTCTCGCTCTACCAGTCCGCCGACGCCATGATCGACGGCTCGACCTACATCCTCACCCGCCTCTTCCAGGTCGGCATCTTCCTGACCTTCATCAACATCATCGGTGAAACCGGCGCCTTTGCCGCCATTGTCAATGTCGCCAAGACCGCCCCGACCAGCCTGGTTGTGCCGGTAGCCGTGCTGGCCGGCTTCGCCGTCGGCGTCCCGGCCGGCGCCTACGTCGGCACCCTGCTCGCCCTCGTCCTGCCGATCGCCATCTCGCTCGGCATGCCGCTCGTCTCGGTCGGCTTCATCGCCATGGGCGTCGGCCTCGGCTCGCAGATGAGCTTTGTCAACATCACCATGCAGGCCCAGTCATCCGGCTTCCAGATCCCGATCCTTCAGGTCGTCCGCGGCAACTCGAAGTGGATCGTCGGCTCTCTGGCCCTGCTGCTTGCCCTTTCCTTCATCATCCGCTGACGCCATGCATGGGCTGGAAAGCCCATCAGCCGGACCGCGGCCGGCCGCCACCACAGGCCGGCCGCGGCCCAAGACAAGGAGGTACTGATCAATGGACCTGCTGATCCGGAATGTCATCATCGACGAATCAAACAAGCCCGTGGACGTGGCCATCGACGGCGGCAAGATCGCCCAGGTCGGCGCCGGACTCGACATCCAGGCCGCCCGGGTCTACGAGGGCAATGGCAACGTGCTCATACCCGGCCTCGTCGAGCCGCATATCCACCTCGACAAGGCCCTGATCGCCGACCGGCTGCCCAACAAGTCGGGCACGCTGCAGGAGGCGCTGTCGGTCACTGCCCAGCTCAAGTCCACCTTCACCCGTGAGGACATCGCGGAGCGCTCCGAGAAGGCCCTCAACATGCTTATCCGCAACGGCACGACCTTCATCCGCACGCACTCGGAATTCGACGCCGTCGGCGGCTTCCATGGCTTCGAGACGATCATGGCGCTGAAGGAGAAATACAGGAACGTCGTCGACATCCAGGTCGTCGCCTTCCCGCAGGAGGGCATCATCCAGGTGCCCGGCACGGAAGCGCTGATGTACCGGGCCATGGACATGGGCGCCGACGTGGTCGGCGGCGTGCCCTACAACGACAGCGATGCGTTCCGTCATATCGACATCGCCTTCGAGATCGCAAAAAAGTACGACAAGCCGATCGATTTCCACCAGGACTTCAAGGACTTCTACGAAGGCCAGACGATCGAGCATGTCGCCAGGAAGACGATTGACGAAGGCTTCACCGGCCGGGTCACCGTCGGCCACCAGACGAGCCTCGGCGCCATGCCGGACGAGAAGCTGAAGCCGATCATCGAGCTGCTGGCCAAGGCCCAGATCAACGTGATCAGCCTGCCGATGACCGACCTGCATCTCGGCGGCCGCAAGGACGAGTACAACGTCCGGCGCGCGCTCACCCCCATCCGCAAGCTGCGCGATGGCGGCGTCAACGTGATCCTCGGCTCCAACAACATCCGCAACCCGTTTACGCCCTACGGCAACGGCGACCTGATCCAGGTGGCCATGCTCGCCATCCCGGCCGCCCACCTCGGCGGCGCCAACGACCTGCCCACCGTGCTGCCGATGATCACCACACATTCGGCCAGGGCACTGGGCATCGACCACTATGGCATTGCCGCCGGCAACCGCGCGAGCATGGTCGTGCTCGACACCAAACGCTATCAGGACGCGATCATTGATGTCCCGTCCAAGCTGCTGGTCGTCAGCGAAGGCAAGGTCATTGTCGAGCTCAAGAAGGAACTGAAGCTGAACTACCAGGTGTAGTCACGGCTTCCGTCTGTGAAAAGGAAGACCGTCCTCCGCAGGCCAGACGCGGGGGACGGTCTTCTGTCATTATGGAACCGATCGCCCGGCCATTGCGCGCAGGCGGCGAGGCGGACAGCGGCAGGTGTCAGGTCATTTGTCGGGATGCTGGGCCTGCCATTCGGCATAGTCAATCGAATAGCCGCACTCGATGCACTTGAGCACGAGCCGCTGCTCCGGTCCCACCCGAATCAGGACCATCTCGTCGCCGCAAATCGGGCACTTGAACTTCTTCGGCATGGCATCTCCCCCTCGCCTGCTGATCTGTAACTTGCTGGCTGCCCCCTCATGATAGCACGGAACCCAACGGTCCGGCACCGGACGTCACATCAGATCGAGCTGGCGGAGCCGGGCCTTGACCGAACCAATCGTCCGGTGATGGATGATGCAGATGGTCGCGATCGATATGCCGCTCTCAAATTCGCTGCGCAGCTGCCTGTCCTCTGCCATCGTCCAGGCGGCATCGCCGCTGCCGGTTCCGGCCGGGCGAGCTGCTTCGGCTGGGCGACCGGAATCGGCCGGGCGAGCGGCTTCGGTAGGGCGACCGGCTCCAACCGGGCTGCCGTTTCCGCTGGCGGCTGGCCCTCTGGCAGATGCGGAACGGGCGCACGCGCCATCGCCGCGCGCCAGCTTCTCTTCGGCCCGCTTCAGCTGCCGGACGCGCCGGTAGCCATGCGATTCCATGTAGGTCCGGATTGCGCTGGCAAAGGGCTGCCAGTACCGGTCGGCCTTCGTCGTGCCGATTCCGGAAACGCTGAGGAATTCAGCCCGGGTAAGCGGCATCTTCAGGCAGAGATCGCGCAGGGTGCTGTCGGAGAAGATCAGGTAGGCCGGCAGGCGCTCCTCGCCGGCAATGGTCCGGCGGACCTGCTTGAGCAGGGTCAGCAGCTCGCTGTCTTCGGCATCGCCGACATCGGCGCGGGCCGCAGCTGCAACTGCCAGGTCCCGGCCGGCAGGCTTCCGGCTGTCCGGCAGCGTTCCCTGTCCGGCAACTTCGCCACC
>CAYOHO010000216.1:0-4567 GCA_964403755.1 uncultured Oscillospiraceae bacterium | reverse complement strand
CGCGGGCGAGGTCCGCTTCGCTGTGGGCCGCACTCACCTGGGTACGGATGCGTGCCCGGCCGAGCGGGACGACCGGATAGGTGAAGCCGGTCACGTAGACGCCTTCGGCCAGCAGCGCATCGGCAGTGCGCACGGCTGTCGGCTCGTCGTAGATCATGATCGGGACGATCGGGTGGTCGCCGGGCAGCACATCATAGCCGCTGGCAGTGATGCGCTCGCGGAAGAAGCGCGTGTTGGCGAGCAGTCGCTGGCGCGGGCCATCGTCCTGCTCCAGCCGGTCGAGCACCGCGAGCGTGACGGCGGCGATCACCGGGGCCAGCGTATTCGAGAACAGATAGGGGCGGCTGCGCTGGCGCAGCAGGTCGACGATCGGCTGGCGGGCTGCCGTGTAGCCGCCGCTGCCGCCGCCGAGTGCCTTGCCGAAGGTTCCAGTCAGGATGTCAACCCGGTCCATGACGCCGAAGCGCTCCGGCGTGCCACGGCCATGCTCGCCGACAAAGCCGACGGCATGGCTGTCGTCGACCATGACAAGGGCACCGGCCGCGCCGGCCAGGTCGCAGATCGCCGGCAGGTTGGCGTAGGAGCCGTCCATCGAGAAGACACCGTCGGTAGCGATCAGGCAGATGCGGGCGCCGGCCGCGCGCGCTTCGCCAAGCCTGGCCGCGAGGTCGGCCATGTCGTTGTTGCGGTAGCGGTAGCGCTTCGCCTTGCAGAGCCGGATGCCGTCGATGACGCTGGCGTGGTTGAGCTCGTCGCTGATGATGGCGTCCTGCTCGCCGAGCAGCGTCTCGAACAGGCCGGTATTGGCGTCAAAGCAGGACGAGTAGAGGATGGCGTCATCCTGGCCGACAAAGCGGCTGATGCGCTGCTCGAGCGTCTTGTGCAGGGTCTGGGTGCCGCAGATGAAGCGTACCGAGGAGAGGCCGAAGCCCCAGCGCTCGAGGCCGGCGCAGGCGGACTCGACCAGGGCTGGGTCGCCCGAGAGCCCGAGGTAGTTGTTGGCGCACATGTTGATCAGCTCGCGGCCGTCGGCCAGCCGGACATGCGGACCCTGGCGGCTGTCGATCAGGCGCTCGGCCTTGAACAGGCCACGGCTGCGGATGTCGTCCAGCTGTTCCTCAAAGATGTGGATTGCTTCCTTCATGATGGCTTCCTTTCCTTGTGAATGTCAGCGGATCTGGCTCCAGTCGAGGATGACCTTGCCGGAGCGGCCGGAGCGCATGATCTCGAAGCCTTCGGCGAACGCGCGCGCCGGCAGGCGATGGGTGATCACCGGATTGATGTTGAGGCCGCTCTCGAGCATGCAGACCATCTTGTACCAGGTCTCATACATCTGTCGGCCATAGATGCCGCGGATCACGAGCCCGTTGAAGACCACCTTGCGCCAGTCGACCCGGCTTTCGCCGTCGGGGATGCCGAGGAGCGCGATCGAGCCGCCGTGATACATCGCGTCGACCATCTGTCCCAGGGCCTGGGCCGAACCGGAAGTCTCGAGGCCGACGTTGAAGCCTTCCTGCATGCCGAGATCCTTCATGACCTGGTTCAGATCCGTCTCGCGCACATTGACGGCAAGTGTGACGCCAAGCTGGCGCGCCAGGCTCAGGCGGTACTCGTTGACATCCGTGATCACGACATAGCGGGCGCCCACGTGCCTGCAGATGGCGGCGGCCATGAGGCCGATCGGGCCGGCACCGGTGATCAGCACATCCTCGCCGATGACATCGAAGGCGAGCGCCGTGTGCGTGGCATTGCCCAGCGGGTCGAAGACACAGACCGTGTCGTCGTCGATGGCGTTGCTCCCGTAGGCGTCGTGCCAGACGTTCGTCGCCGGGATGGCGAGGTATTCGGCGAAGGCGCCCGGCCGGTTGACGCCGACGCCAAGCGTATTGCGGCAGAGATGACGCCGCCCGGCGAGGCAGTTGCGGCAGACGCCGCAGACAATATGGCCTTCGCCGGACACCCGCTCGCCGACCGTGAGACCGGAGATCGCCGAGCCGACGGCTGCGATCTCGCCAACGAACTCGTGGCCGATGACCAGTCCCGGCGGAACGGTGCGCTGTGCCCAGTCGTCCCAGCGGTCGATGTGGATGTCGGTGCCGCAGATGGCCGTCTTGCGGATCTTGATCAGCACATCATTGGGGCCGTAGGTCGGCATCGGCATTTCCTTCAGCCAGATGCCCGGTTCTGCCTTTTCCTTGACCAGTGCCAGCATGGTGTCCATGTCTTCTCCTTCTCCCTGCCGCCGGCTGCGGCGGTGAGCCGTCCGTGCGGCGAAGAGCCTCGCCTCCGCCAGCTGCGGTGGTTCGGCTGTCAGCTGTGCCGAGCTGGATAAAACGGGATGCTGTTCAGAGCTGGATGTCCGGGGATGCTGTTCAGAGCTGGATGTCCCGGGATGTGGTGCGGACGACGCCGTATTCACGGGTCCAGCAGGTGAAGATCGCTTCGGTTTCCGCCTCGAAGCCGGGTATCACGCTCATGCAGTCCTCGAGGACATGGATCCGGCGGGTGATGTCCGGCCGGCCGGCGTAATGGATCAGGATCTGCTCCACGGACTCGAGTACGCAATGCGACTTGGCCTGACCGGCCACCAGGATCCGGTCGTAATGCGCCAGCTCCTTGAGCAGCGCCAGCCCGGCTTCGCCCAGCGGTCCGACTTCCGGCCGGAAGATGCCGTACATCTCGGTCAGCGGGTCCAGTCCCTTGACGATCTTTCGGGTTGGTGAACGTCGGGCGATGGTATGGAAATAAAGCATGTTGGCGAGCTGGTTCTCGATGGCCGCGCCCGTTGTACCCTGCAGGCAGTGGTAGGGCCAGATGGTGAGCGTCTTGCTTCCCTGACGCTCGAGGGCCTGGACGTAGGCGAGGCTGCGTCCGGGCTCCTGGACCGGGTGCCAGCGTCCGGACGAGACATCCGCAGAATGGATGGTCGTGAACGGCGGCGCCGGCCTGCCGTCCGGATCGACCCACCAGCAGGGATGGAAGATCTGGAAGGGGTCGTGCACATCGAGCGAGACAAAGATCCGGGTGATCCTGGCCATGTTCTCATAGAGAAAGCGGATGGTCCGCTCCGTATCGGCATAGGCGCCGGGCACGGCGAGCGATCCATCCTCCATGAAGTCCTGCTGCGGGTCGACCAGCAGGAAAAGGGTCCGGACCGGATCATCGGCAGAAGGCGCCATCTGCTCGCCGCTGGCCTTGAGAAGCAGCTCGTGGCGGCTAACCAGGTTCTGCGGCCGGCCGATGGCATTGAGATCGGAAATCTGTTCTAGAGGCGTACGGGGATTGCTCATGGCACACCTTCTTTCCGTGATCCGTCGTCAGCGGTAATGCGGCGCTGGCGACGCTGCGGCGCTGGCGACGCTGCGGCGCTGGCAACGCTGCGGCGCTGGATGGAGCCCTGGTGCGGACCGGCAGGCAGAAACGGCCGGCGCCTGCAACGGTTCTGAACCCGGTCAGGCAGCGTCCTGGCATTCCATCAAGAACATTATCTGACTTTTCAGCGGCGCAATCAATGAGCACATGCGGATTCCAGTCCCGAATCGGCATGGCCAGACCAGGCCACTGCCGGAGCAGCCGCAGAGGATATCAGACAGATGCCCAGAGCGACTCGACGCGGTCCTGCAGGGCCTCATCTTCGAGGTATTCGTCGAAGGGCAGCGAACTGTCGACGATGCCGTTCGGTGTCAGCTCGATGATGCGGTTGGCGATCGTCTCGATGAACTTGTGGTCGTGCGAGGCAAACAGCAGCGAGCCGCCGAACGCCACGAGGCCGTTGTTGACAGCCGTGATCGATTCAAGGTCGAGGTGGTTGGTCGGCTCGTCCAGCATCAGGACGTTGGCCGTCGACAGCATCAGGCGGGCGAACATGCAGCGCATCTTCTCGCCGCCGGACAGGACGCTGACCTGCTTGAGCGCCTCGTCGCCGGAGAAGAGCATGCGGCCGAGGAAGCCGCGGCAATGGCTTTCGCTCTGGTCGGACGAGTACTGGCGGATCCAGTCGACCAGGCTCAGTGAGCAGCCGTCGAAGAGCGCCCGGTTCTCCCGCGGCAGGTAGGCCTGCGAGGTGGTCGTGCCCCAGCGGAAGCTGCCTTCGTCCGGCTCGAGCTCACCGGCCAGGATCTGGAGCAGGGTCGTGCGCGCCAGGTCATTGCGCGACAGGAGCACGATCTTGTCACCGCGGTTCATGCGAAAGGATACGTTGGCCAGCACCCGCTCGCCGTTGATCGTCTTGCCGAGGCCCTCGACCATCAGGACGTCCTTGCCGGCCTCGCGCTCGGGCGAAAAGCCGATGAACGGATAGCGGCGGGACGAGGGCAGGATCTCGTCGAGCACGATCTTGTCGAGCATCTTCTTGCGCGAGGTCGCCTGGCGCGCCTTCGAGGCGTTGGAGCCAAAGCGGGCAATGAAGGCCTCAAGCTCGGCAATGCGGTCTTCCTTCTTCTTGTTGCGGTCATTCATCAGGCGCAGCATCAGCTGGCTCGACTCGTACCAGAAGTCGTAGTTGCCGACGACGAGCCGGGCCTTGCCGTAGTCGATATCGACCATGTGCGTGCAGACCTTATTGAGG
>CAYOHO010000215.1:0-4586 GCA_964403755.1 uncultured Oscillospiraceae bacterium | reverse complement strand
GCCTCGGCCTCAAGGATCCCAACCGGCCGACCGGCTCATTCATCTTCCTCGGCACCACCGGCGTCGGCAAGACTGAGCTGGCCAAGGCGCTGGCCGAGGTCATGTTCGGCGACGAGAACGCCATGATCCGCATTGACATGTCGGAATTCATGGAGAAGTTCGACGTGTCCAAGCTGCTTGGCTCGCCGCCGGGCTACGTCGGCTACGAGGAAGGCGGCCAGCTGACCGAGAAGGTTCGCCGCCGGCCCTACTCCGTGGTCCTCTTTGATGAGATCGAGAAGGCGCATCCGGACGTGTTCAACACGCTGCTGCAGATCCTGGAGGACGGCCGCCTGACCGATGGCCAGGGCCGCACCGTCAACTTCCGCAACACGATCGTGATCATGACCTCGAATATCGGCGCCCGCCTGATCACGACCACAGCCGGCCGCCGCATCGGCTTCGATGTTGCCCCGTCCGCGGCGGGGAACGGCGAAGAGGCCTCCGAGTCCAGGCGCTATGGCGGGAAGACCTACCAGGAAGCCCGCCTGGTGGTCATGGATGAGCTCAAGAAGACCTTCAATCCCGAATTCATCAACCGCGTTGACGAGATCATCTTCTTCCACATGCTGAGCCGCGAGTCGATGCTCCGCATCGTCGACATCATGCTGCGGTCGTTCCGCAAGCGGGTGGCCGATCTGGGCATCGGGCTGGAAGTGACCGACGCCGCCAAGCATCTGCTGGCCGACAAGGGCTACGATCCGATGTATGGCGCCCGGCCCCTGCGCCGCGTGATCCAGTCGATGGTCGAGGACCAGTTCTCGGAGGCCATGCTGGAAGGCGTTGTGTCCGCGGGCGATGTTGCGCTGGTTGATGTCGTCGACGGCAGCATCAAGATCACCGGCCGGCCGCAGTCGGCTTCCGAGCCGCAAACGGCCGGCACCGGCAAGCCGGAAGGCGCCGCTGCGCCGGAGAGCGGCTCGACGACACAGGGCGAGGCGCCGGCCGCCCACATCTACAGGAACGGTACCGATAACGGCTCCGACAAGCCGAATGCTGATCAGGAGACTGGAGAATCGGAGGACAATCTGCTGTGAGCCAGAGCCAGTTCCACCGCGCCATGGTGCGCTGCCCCCGCTGCCTGAACGATATCGACGCGGTCATCTGGGACGTCATCGACGCTTCTGCCGACCCGGACCTGAAGGAGCGCCTGCTCCAGAAGAAAGTCCAGGAGCAGGAATGCCTCAA
This sequence comes from uncultured Oscillospiraceae bacterium, assembly GCA_964403755.1. GTDB lineage: Bacteria > Bacillota > Clostridia > Saccharofermentanales > UBA5734 > JAXGXQ01. The sequence continues at coordinate 3,359 of CAYOHO010000215.1, read as the reverse complement.
CTGCGGCCACACCTTCATCCTGGCCGAGCCGCTGCTCTACCGGGAGGACGCCCACCGCCTGCTGGTCTTCTATGCCCCTGCCGCCGCATCGCCGGCGGCAGCTGGGCTGGAAGCGGCCGATGACGGCGAACGCGCAGCGGCGGCTCCTGCCGGCGCGGATGGACCGCTCGCCGCTCCGGACCCGTCCGGCTTCCCTGGCTGGCACCTGCGCCGGGTGGGCGACTACAACAGCCTGATCGAGACGATCCACATACACGACCATTTCTGCGATGACCGCCTGATGGCCGTGGTCAAGGTGGCGATCCAGACCCAGGGCTGCCTCGACCCCGAGCCGTCCGCCGTGTTCTTCCTGACAGCGGACGACACGGTGATGCGCTTCATGGCCCGGACCGGGGATGACGAATGGTTCTCGGTCGACTATCCGCCGGACATCTACACCAATACGGAAGCGCTCTTCAAGGATGCCCTTCCGGCCGAGGACGGCTGGCTGGCCGTGGATACCGCCTATGGCGCCGCACTGGTCCGCGAACAGACCGCCCGCCTGGCGGAGCCGGCTGACGGCAGCCGCAGCGGACAGGAACAATAGGCAGCGTGGTCCGGCCGACCGCGGCCGAAAGTCCGTCCGGCGCCTGCGCGGCCGGCAGCCCCAATCATGACGAAGGACCGTTTACCGGCTGACTGCCGGGAAACGGTCCTTTTCATGAGCGTCATATGTTCTTTCCAAAGCCAGCCGCGGCTGCCATTGATCATCTGTCGCGGTTGCTTTCATCGCCTTTCGCCGCTGCTTCCATCGCCTGTCGCATCACCGGGAGGCCGGCTTCAGAAGAGGCTCAGGATGACCCCCATGGCGGACAGGCAGAGCAGGTTGGCGATCAGGACCAGGACAGCGCTGTTGTTCTCATCCAGATTGGCCAGCTGGCGGATCACGAAAAACTGGATCAGCTGGCTGAAGCCGAGGCCGGTGGCCAGGAGCGTCAGACCGGAGAAAAGCGACGTCTGGAGCGACATGAAGACCAGCACCAGGGCCAGGCCACCATACAGCGCCACCGGGCTGAGTGCCTCGAAGACCGCCTGGTAGGGGTAGGCGCGCCGGTGCAGGAACCGGAAGGCCAGGCGGTAGAACAGCGCCAGCAGGAGCATGAAGGCCACGCCGAGCGCCATGCCCTCAAGGAAAACCAAGATCCACGGGAGGGTGGTGACGCTGCCGCTGATCAGGGCAATCTGCGGATTGCGGATGGCGCTCATGAAGACGAGTCCGGCCATGACGGCAATGAAGCCGAGGAAGCCATAGGTGCGGCGCATCTGCGGATACTGGACGCTCAGGCGGATCGCGTCGGCCGGCCGGAGCACATATCGGCTAGCCCTCTGCAACCGGTCGAGGACGGTCGGCAAGTGCTTCAGGAAATCCGTCGGCACCTTTCCGGCACCGCGGCCGAACGGGCGCTCCCCGCCAGCCTGGCCGGCCTGCTGCCTGCCTGCCTGCTGCCGCCGGGTCTCCTGCTGCTGCCGGGTCTCCTGTTGCCGCCGGGTCTCCTGCTGCCGTTTCTGCTCGCGGCGCCAGGCCTGCCAGCGGGCTTGCCAGGCCGGCTGCTGCCGGCTCTTCGCCTGACGGCTGCCAGTCTGTCCGGCTCTGCTTGCCGGACGGCCGCTTCCGGAAGCGGATGCCGTTCCCGCTGGGCCGCTGCCGGCGGCTCCATCCGTTCCGGCCGTTCCAGCTGGGCCGCTGCCGGCGGATCCGGCCGTTGCGGCGGTTCCGGCGCGCTCCTGCGCCGGACGGCAGGTGCAGCGCTCGCCATCGGCCAGTGAACGGCCGCAATAGATACAGGTTCGTGCCATGTTTTCCCCCATCATGAATGCAAATGTGCGATTGACTATATGTTATCATGGTGAGACGAAAGCCGCACATGATTGCGGCGTTTCCGCCGCCGCGCCTGATCCGCCGGCGGCCGGCAGAGGAGGATGACCCCATGGACCCGCTGCTCCAGCTCGCAAAGGAATTCAGCCTCGATGCAGCCCGCACGGCTGCCATCACCGGCCTGATTGATGATGGCAACACGATCCCCTTCATTGCCCGCTACCGCAAGGAAGTCACCGGAAATCTCGATGACCAGGTGCTGCGTGCCTTTCATGAGCGCCTGCAGGCCCTGCGCGCCCTCGAGGAGCGCCGGCAGGACATCTGCCGCCTGATCGAGGCCACCGGTCAGCTGACGCCGGAGCTGGCCGCCCAGATCGGGCGCGCCGCGACCCTGGCTGAGCTCGATGATCTCTACCGGCCCTACCGGCCGAAGCGGCGCACCCGCGCCATGATCGCCCAGGAACGCGGCCTGGGCCCGCTGGCCGACCGGCTGCTGGCACGGACTGACAGCGAGCCGGCGCTCCTGACGCTGGCCGACCGTCTGGTCGATCCGGAAAAGGAGCTGCCGGACCGTGATGCCGTCTTTGCCGGCGCCAGCGATATCGTGGCGGAAACCCTGTCGAACGATGCCGCCCTGCGCCGGACCCTGCGCGCGGCTGCCTGGCAGAACGGCATGCTGGCGGCGCAGGCCGTGCGCGGCAAAGGCGAGACCCAATCCGTCTACGAGGCCTTCTACGACTATCAGGAGCCGGTCCTGCGCATCCCCGGCCATCGCATCCTGGCCATCGACCGCGGTGAACGCGAGAAGTTCCTGACTGTCCGGCTCGAGGTTCCCTTTGCCGCCGTCGAGGCCGCCCTCTACCAGCGGGTTGCGCCCGGCCGACCGGCTCCGGCCGACCGCTGGCTGCTGCCGGCAGCCGCCGATGCCTGGAAGCGGCTGATCCTGCCGTCTCTGGAAACCGAGATCCGCGGCGACCTCACCAGCCGGGCGCATGAAGGCGCGCTCGGCGTCTTCCGGGCCAACCTGCGCAGTGTCCTGCTGCAGCCGCCGCTGCGCGGACGCGTCGTGCTCGGTCTGGACCCGGGCTTCCGCACCGGCTGCAAGCTTTGCGTCGTCGGCGCCGAAGGCCAGGTGCTGGCCACCGGGGTCATCTACCCCACGCCGCCCCACGAGCGGATCGCCGAGGCGGCAGCCACAGTCGAGCGGCTGGTCCGCACCCATGACGTGCAGCTGATCGCGATCGGCAATGGCACGGCTTCGCGTGAAACCGAACGCTTCGTTGGCGCCCTCATCCGGGAACGCGGCCTGCCGCTGCGCTACCTGATGGTCAGCGAGGCTGGCGCCTCCGTCTACTCGGCCTCGCCGCTCGCTGCCGCCGAGTTCCCCGACTTCGACGTCTCGCTGCGCAGCGCGGTCTCGATTGCCCGGCGCACCCTCGACCCGCTGGCCGAACTGGTCAAGGTTGACCCCAAGTCGATCGGCGTCGGCCAGTACCAGCATGAC
>CAYOHO010000214.1:0-4593 GCA_964403755.1 uncultured Oscillospiraceae bacterium | reverse complement strand
GGCAGCCGGCTGACTGGCGGGATCGGCTGGGGATACCGGCTGACTGGCGGGATTGGCTGTCAGGCTGCCAGGAGATGCCACTGACTCGGGATACGGAGCAGTGGATGGCCGGTCAGCGGCGATGGCGGGATCCAGATCCTCAAGCGGCAGCATACCAATAGACCCATTCTCAGGCTCTTCGCCGGCGATGGCAGGTTCGGACGCAGGCGTCATGTCTTGATGCAGGGCTGGCGTGGCGATGGCGGACGGCCGGGACGGTCCAGCTGAGACCAGACAGTCAATGTCCGCCGGGTCGGGCTGGACGGCAGCAGCCAGGGCTGCTGGCGATTCCTGCGGCAGCGGCACCATCCGGACGATGGCACAGCCAGGCGTCAGTAGGCACAACGCCAGCAGATTGACGGCCAGAATGGCCGCTCTCAGCCGCACGGCCATGGGCCGGTACGGCTGGACCTGTCTGGCTGTGTCTGCTTTCCGCAAGGTCCATCCCAGCCTTCCATCGCGCATCTGGCCGCTGCAGCCGCCTACTCCGGCAGCTGCCAGTTGAAGAACTTGAAATACGGCTGGCTGCGCCGGACGCGGAGGTCGTCCATGTCCTTCTTTGACCAGTCAAGGAATCCCTTGCCGGTCTTGCTGCCCAGCTCGCCCGCGGCCACCTTTTCGGCGATCGCCGCCTGCACCGTCGACTCATTGCTGAGTGACGGCAGGAGGTACCCCTGGATGCTGGCACACATGTCGAGCCCCGCGTTCTCCATGTGCTCGAAGATGCCGATCGCGCTATAGCGCGGTCCGAAGCTGGTCAGCAGGGTCCGGTCGATGTCCTCGGCTGTGGCCACGCCCTGCTCGATCAGGTAGACGGCTTCCCGGAACATGGCGTGCTGCAGCCGGTTGGCAATGAAGCCGTCGATGCTCTTGCGCAGCACGATGACCGCCCGGCCGGCAGCCTCGAACAGCGACACGGTCCGGGCGATCGCTTCCCGCGAGGTGCGGGCGCTGCCCACGACCTCCACGCAGGGGACCAGGTGGGGCGGGACAAACGGGTGTGCCACCAGCAGCCGCTCGGGATGCGCCATCTCGGCCGACAGCAGGTCGGGTGTCAGGCCGGAGGTCATGGAGGCAATGACAACGTCGGGCCGGATGGCGGCCTCGATCTCTCGGTAGACGGCGCGCTTGGCGTCGAGCTGCTCGTAGACCGACTCAATGACATAGTCGGCGCCAGCGATGCCGGTGAAGTCAGGGACAATGGTCAGCAGGGCCGCACAGCGGGCAGCCTGCGCCGGGGTAACGAGGCCGGCCTTCTCGAGGTCCGAGAAATAGGCGTCATAAGCCTTCCGCGCCCGCTCCGTGCTGGCGGCGGAGCGTGACAGCATGCAGGTGGGGTAGCCGTTGCCGGTCATGAGCACGGCCATGCTGGCCGCGATCTGGCCAGTTCCGACGATGGCGATGCATTCGCGTGCAGGGGCGCCGGCGGGCGCTGTTGCTGACTGATTGTCCATGGCTGTCTGTTCCTTCATGTCTTTCCTCCCATTTCCACCTTCCGGTGGGATTCATCAGGCGGCATCTATGTAGCGGCGGTCTTCAGGAAACGTCATCAGGCGGCTGTCTGCGCCAGGCGAGTTCAGCCTCTGGGCGGGCGCTGTGTCCGGACGGGTTCAGCCTCAGGGCGGCGCCATCATGCGGATGACGCCGTTGAGAAAGATGGCAAAGCCGAGCAGAATGCCCGGCAGAAGGGCCAGGGATCGGTCGCGGTAGGACAGGGCGCCGACGCCGGTGACACAGGCGGCGGATCCGCCCAGCCAGACCAGGATGTTGAGGATTTCGAGTGCCGGATTGCTGAAGAAGTAGCGGGCGGTATCCGGATCGGCAAACCGCAGGACCACGCCCCGGGCCACCAACATCAGCACGGTGGCGCCAGCCGTGGCCAGCGACCACTGGCCGAGGCGGCTGCGGGGCATAAGAGAGAAACGCATGCGGCATCCTCCATCAGGCCGGCTCCGGGTGCCCCGGGGAATGCGCCGGGCCGGGCCATTTCCGCCACCGGCGCCTGCTGTCCGGGAAATGCGGCAGCACAGCCATTTTTGTCATCTTCATTTTGTCACGAACTGGCATCGCGTGTAAACCCTGTCGCGGAAACAGGCGGATCATCCGGCAGCAGCGATCCGATGTCCACCATCCGGCATATCATGATATACTCATTTCTGGAGGCGTGCGGATCCAGAGGGAGCTGCCGCCAGCCGCAGTTCCGGAATACGGATGGCCGCGGCAGATCAAATACCAGGAGGCAGCCCGCATGAGAGTGAAATACAACATTGAGACACAACTGGTCTACCAGATCGGCGACCCCATGGATCACAGCTGCGCCGCCTATTTGCAGAGCTACATGTTTGAACTGGCCAACCTCAACGCCATCTGCGTGCAGGCCACGATCCCCAAGGGCAAGCTGCCGGAGTTCATCGCCTCGATGCGGCTGCTCGGAGCGAGCGGCATCGGCATCACCATGCCGCACAAGTCGGATATTGTCGACTATCTCGACGAGTGTGACGAGATGAGCCGCCTGTTCCGCTGCGTCAACCACGTCAAGATCGTGGACGGCAAGCTGATCGGCATTGGCCTCGACGGCCTCGGCATGGCGCTTTCGATCGAGGACAGGACGGGTCCGGTCAAGGGCAAGAACGTGCTGGTCATCGGTGCCGGCTCGGTTTCCGGTCCGGTTGCCGCCAACCTCGTCCAGCGCGGCGCCAGCGGGGTGACGTTCGTCAACCGCACCCTCGACAAGGCGCAGCAGGTGGCAGCCAAGCTGCACTGCTTCACGGGCGTCGAAGCCCACTTCGGCCCGCTGGACAGCCAGTACCTGGAAGAGATCGCGCCCGAGTTCGACCTCGTCGTACAGTGCACCTCGCTGGGCATGGCCGGTCACAATGCCAATTTCGATTCGCTTGCCTTCGTCGATCGCCTGCCGGCCCACGCCGTCGTCGCCGATGCGCTCTATCCGACCACCAGCCTGCTTGAGGCAGCCAAGGCCCGTGGCCTGGCCACCGTCAACGGCGTCGGGATGATGGTGCAGCAGCAGATTGCCGCCACCGAGTTCCGCTTTGGCGTCCGCCTGCCGACCAGCATCCTCCCGGATGCCGAAGAGGCACTCGCGATTGCGATCACCATGCGCCAGTGCCGCTATGACCGGCGCGCCAAGGCAGCTGCGGCTGCGCAGGCGAAAAAGCAGGCGTAGGCCAAAACCCGGCAGCTTCCCGGAAAACTGCCGCAGCCAGAATCGCAGCATACAAAAAAGCGCCTTCCCTGCCAGCCGGCGGGGAAGGCGCTTCTTGCTTCAGGTTCTGCCGGCATAACCCACCGGGGTCCGGCACAGGGGAAACCCATGAACGAATGGCTTACAGGCCGAGGTAGCCGCCGTCGACGGGCAGGATCGCGCCGCTGACGTAGTCGGAAGCCTTCGAGGCCAGGAAGACGACAGCACCCATCAGGTCGTCGGGCGTGCCCCAGCGGCCGGCGGCGATGCGGGCCGTGGTCATCTTGCCGAGTTCCGTGTGGATGAGGTTGGCGGTCAGTTCGGTAGCCATGTAGCCGGGGGCGATGGCGTTGACGTTGACGCCCTTGATGCACCATTCGTTCGAGAGGGCCTTGGTCAGCTGGGCGACGCCGCCCTTGCTGGCCGCATAGGCGGGAATGCGTCGGCTGGCGACAAAGGAGGTCATCGACGCGATGTTGATGATCTTGCCGCTGCCCTGGGGGATCATGACGCGGGCGGCCATCTGGCTGAGCAGGAAGATCGCCGTCAGGTTGACATCGATGATCTTGTGCCACTTGTCGGACGGGAAGTCGATCGCGTCCTCGCGGTACTGGAGGCCGGCGCCATTGAGCAGGATATCGAGGCGGCCGCCGAGCAGCTCCACGGCCTTGTCGAAGCCGGCCTGCATCGAGGCTTCGTCGCACAGGTCGGCCTGCACGGCAAAGTAGCGGTTCTGTTCGCCGCCCAGCGTCTCGCAGAGGTTGAAGACTTCCGGCGAAACGTCCATCAGGACAACGGATGCACCGGCGTCATGGAGGGCCTTCGCCATGCCGTAGCAGAGGCCGGTCGTCTTGGCGGCGCCGGTCACGATCGCCTTTTTACCGTCGAGTGAGAACTGCTGGATGAATGAGTCGTTCATGATTTTCTCCTTCTTGCTTCTGCCGATGATGGCTGGCGGGCTGTATATACTTGTCAAGTCTACCTGCGATTATTTCACATGGGCTGATGCCCGGCAAGACCTGTCTGCTAATATACAGCCGATTTTCGTTTTCAGGTGCTTCTGGCCGTCCTGGACGTCAAGGCCTTCGGCCTTTGCTGCCCGACCCGGCGCTTGCAATCTCGCATCACGCATACGCAGGCGATTTGAAAACCAGCCGCAACGCGACCGGGATTCAAACGCTGGCGTCTTCGCTTCGTTCAGACGCAGGCGATTTGATGCACAGTCGCTAGCGGCTGTGCATCAAACGCCGAGATACGCCGTCTGGATGGCGGCGTTCTCGAGCAGGTCGTGGGCCTTGCCTTCCATAACCACGGGCCCGGTCTCGAGCACGTCGGCGCGGTTGGCGATCGAC
>CAYOHO010000213.1:0-4614 GCA_964403755.1 uncultured Oscillospiraceae bacterium | reverse complement strand
CGCTACATGTTCGGCGGCCACGCGAAGCTGCCGCTGGTCATCCGCGGCCAGCAGGGTGTCGGGCGCGGTAATGCCGCCACGCATTCCCAGAGCACCGAAGCCATCTTCATGCACATCCCAGGCATGAAAGTGGCGATGCCGTCGAGCCCGGCCGATGCGGCCGGCCTGCTGCGCGCCGCGATCCGCGACGACAACCCGATCATGTTCTATGAGCACAAGGCCCTGTACGCGATGAAGGGCGAGGTGCCGGAGAGCACCGAGTTCGCCATCCCCTTCGGCCAGGCCAACGTGCTGCGCGAGGGCAAGGACGTGACGATCATCGGCACCCACCTCTATGTCCAGAAGGCCATGAACGTGGCCGCGAAGCTGGCGTCGGAGGGCATCAGCTGCGAAGTCATCGACCCGCGCACCCTTGTGCCGATGGACCTCAAGACCATGGTCGAGTCGGTGAAGAAGACCGGCCGCTGCGTCGTCGTCCATGAGGCGCACCGCAACGCCGGCCCCGGCGCCGAGATTGCCGCCTCGATCACCGAGCAGGCATTCAAGTACCTCGACGCGCCGGTTGCCCGCCTGGGCGCCAAGTCCTGCCCGCTGCCGTTCAACCTCGGCCTCGAGAACGCCGTCGTACCCCAGGAGGACGACATCCTGCAGGCGGTGCGCTCCGTCCTGTACCGCTGAGCGCCGGCTGCAAGGAGGCTGAACCATGGCAACAAAGGTAATCATGCCCAAGCAGGGCCTGCAGATGACCGAAGGCACCATCACCCGCTGGATCGTCCCCGAGGGCGGCCAGACGGTCGCTGACCAGCCGCTCTTCGAGATGGAGACCGACAAGCTGACGATCGAGATCATGGCCCCGGCCAGCGGCACCCTGCTCAAGATCCTGCGCCCCGAAGGCGACACCGTCCCGATCACCGAAGCCATCGCCGTCATCGGCGAGCCGGGTGAGGACATTTCTGCCCTGACCGGCGGCGCGGGCGCAAGCCCGGCCGGCACTTCCGCCGGAGCCGCTGCCGCAGGAGAACCGATCGCCCCGAAAAATGTGGACGCGGCTTCCCACGCTGCGCCGGCCCAGGCCGGAACGGCTGCCCCGGCCGCTGGCGAAACCGTCTACGTGACACCCCGGGCCCGCACCAAGGCCGACGAGGCCGGGATCGACCCCACCCGTCTGAACGGCACCGGCCCTGAGGGCCTGGTCATCGAGCGCGACGTCCTGGCTGCGGCTGCTGCCGCGGCACAGGCGCCCAAGGCAACCCCGACCGCCCGCCGGATCGCCGGCCTCAACGCGGTCGACCTGGCCGCGGTCGCCGGCATGGGCCCCGGCGGCAAGATCATGAAGGCCGACGTCGAGGCCGCGCTGGCCCAGCCCGGAGCTGTGGCCGCCGTCCAGGCTGCCGGCACTGCCGGTTCTGCCGGCGCCGCCGGTTCCGCAAGCGTCGCCGGATCGGCCGCGGTGGCGGCCCGCGCCCGCTCCGAACGCGGCGAGCGACTGGTTCCGCTGAGCGGCATGCGCAAGGTCATCGCCGAGCGCATGTCGACCAGCCTGCACACGATGGCCCAGGCCAACCACCGCATGAAGGTGGACATGAGCGAGGTCGTCCGCTTCCGCGACATGCTCAAGGCATCCGGCATCAAGGTCTCCTTCACCGACATCATCGTCCGCTGCGTCGCGAAGGCCCTGACCGAGTTCCCGATCGTCAACGCCTCGCTGACGGACAAGGGCATCCTCTACAAGGACTATGTCAACATGGGCCTTGCGGTCGCCGTGCCCAACGGCCTGATCGTGCCCGTGATCAAGGATGCCGACCTGCTGAGCCTGACCGAGATCTCGGCGGCTGCCCTTGCCCTCTATGAGAAGGCCAAGGCCGGCACCCTGACCCAGGATGACTACAGCGGCGGCACGTTCACAATCTCCAACCTCGGCATGTATGATGTCGACGAGTTCACCGCGATCGTCAACCCGCCCGAGAGCGCCATCCTGGCGATCGGCAAGATCGACCGTGTACCGGTGGCGGTTGGCGATGAGGTTGTCATCCGGCCGGTCATGGTGCTCAGCCTGAGCTATGACCACCGCACGATCGACGGCGCCCCGGCGGCCCAGTTCCTGCAGCGCGTCAAGCAGATCCTGCAGAATCCCTATCTCCTGATCTGACGGATCCGCATGCCTGGCGGGCGCCCCTGTCCGCCAAGCATGCTTTTTTATTGGAGGAATGCACATGGACCAGATTTACGACCTGGCCGTCCTCGGCGGCGGTCCGGGCGGCTATGCCGCCGCCATCCGCGCTGGCCAGCTTGGCCTCAAGACCGTCCTGGTCGAGGCGGAGCAAATGGGCGGAACCTGCCTGAACCGGGGCTGCATCCCGACCAAGTCGCTGCTGCAGTCGGCCGCCGTCTACCAGACGGCGCGCCATGGCGATGCCTTTGGCATCACCGCCGGCCCGGTCGCCTTCGACTATGCCAGAATCGCCGCCCGCAAGGACCAGGTGGTCGCCCAGCTGCGCCGCGGTGTCACCCAGCTGGTCAAGATGAACGGCGGGACCATCGTCCAGGGCCGCGGCACGCTTGTCGACGCCCAGACCATCGCCGTCGCGGCCGAGGGCCAGGAGCCCCAGGCCATCCGGGCGAAGAAGATCATCATTGCCACCGGCTCCGTCCCGTTCATCCCGCCGATCCCCGGCGTTGATGGCGCCCGCGTGATCGACAGCACGAAGGCGCTGGCGCTCACGGCCTGCCCGGCCAGCATCACGATCATCGGCGGCGGCGTCATCGGCATGGAGTTCGCATCCCTGTTCCAGCAGCTCGACGTGGCCGTGACCGTTGTCGAGATGATGGACGAGATCCTGCCCGGCATCGATGTCGAGGTCGCCCGCCTCCTGCGCAAGAACCTGGAGCGCCATGGCGTGAAGATCCACACCAGCGCCCGGGTCACCGCCATTGCCTCCGGCGAGGCCGCCGCCACCTGCACGTTCGAGCTGGGCGGCGAGAGCCGCTCGGTCGAGAGCGAGCTCGTCCTGGTCGCGATCGGCCGGCGCCCGATGTCGCAGGGCATCGGTCTCGAGAACCTCGGCATCGAGACGGTCAAGGGCGCCATCCCGATCGACGAGCGGCTGGAGACGAAGGTCCCCGGCGTCTACGCGATCGGCGACGTCACCGGCAAGATCATGCTTGCCCACGTCGCCACTGAGCAGGCCCTCGCCGCCGTCGGCAACATCGCCGGCGGGCACGAGCGGGTCAACTATGGCATTGTCCCGAGCTGCATCTATACGCATCCCGAGATTGCGAGCGTCGGCATTTCCGAGGCCCAGGCCGCCGCGCTCGGCATCACCGCCAAGGTCGGACGCTTCCCGGTCGCTGCCAGCGGCAAGGCCATGATCGCCGACGAGAAGGAGGGCCTGGTCAAGCTGGTCAGCGACGCTGCCACCGGCGAGCTGCTGGGCGCCCAGATCATCGGCCCCAGGGCGACCGAGCTGATTTCCGGCCTCGGCGTCTCCATGACCCTCGAGACCACGATCGAGGAGATCACGCACACGATCCACCCGCACCCGACACTCAGCGAGATGATCCTGGAGGCGGCGCTCGATACGGAGCACCACAGCATCCACTACCACCGCAAGCCCGACAAGGCCTGACCGTCTTCTGCAGCCGGCATGTCCGGTGCGGGTACAGGGCGGCCGGCGCCGAGCCGGCACAGGGGCGATCGGTTCTCAGGGCCAAAGTGCCGCAAGGCTTGCCGGACGGCACGAATCAACATAGAATGGAACCAAATTGTGAAAAGCGAGGAAATGAACATGGGTAATCTTGATGGAAAAATCGCCGTCATCACCGGTGGTGCTCAGGGAATCGGCAAGGCGGCTGCGGTCGCGTTCGCGCGTGAGGGCGCCAAGGGCATCGTCCTGGCCGACATGAACCTCACCAAGGCCGAGGCTGCCGGCAAGGAGATCGAAGGCCAGTTGGGCTGCACCTGCATCGCCGTCAAGTGCAACATCGCGCTCGAGGACGACGTCAAGGCCCTTTATGACGCCACGCTGGCCAAGTTCGGCCGCGTCGACATCCTGGTCAACAGCGCCGGCATCTGCCCGCTGGCCACGATCGACAGCGTCGGCGCAAAGGAATGGGACATCGTCATGGATGTCGACCTCAAGGGCGCCTACCTGGTGACCCGCGCCGCCTTCCTGCTCATGAAGGAGCAGCGCAGCGGCAAGATCGTCAACCTGTCCTCGATGGCCGGCCGTCAGGGCGGCATCACCTCCGGCGTGCACTACTCCACCGCCAAGGGCGCCATCATCACCATGACCAAGCAGTTCGCCAAGGCCGGCGCCGCGTTCGGCATCAATGTCAATGGCGTCGCCCCCGGCCTGATCGAGACCGATATGACCGCCACCTTCGGCTACAAGAACGAGCAGGTCCCGCTGAACCGCCTCGGCACCGCTGCCGACGTGGCCAACGCGATCGAGTTCCTCGTCTCCGAGCGTGCCAGCTACATCACCGGCTGCACGATCGACGTCAACGGCGGCATGTTCATGTCCTGAGCAGCCGACGCTGCTCAAACGCCCGCCTCGACCACCGCCGGACCCGCCAGAAGGAGGACGCCATGGACCGCATGCCGATACAGCCGGC
>CAYOHO010000212.1:0-4620 GCA_964403755.1 uncultured Oscillospiraceae bacterium | reverse complement strand
CACCAGCCGACCCCCTGCTCGGGCTGCCGGCCGTCACCGCCGCAGACCAGGAAGGCAGCACGCGCTTCCGCGTCTTTGACAACAGCCTGCTGGTCCTGCCGCTGCGCGGGCCGGTCATCCGCCTGCCGCTCTGCTTCGTTGACGATCTTCGCCGCGAGGCCCATTCAATCATCCTGTGCACCCGTTACGGCGAGCGCCTGGAGATCAGCTGGCTTGGCTTCGACATCGATCCCCTTTTCAAGGCACTGTCGGATGCCATCCGGCGGCAGACCGGCCAGGCGCTGTCCCTGCTTCAGGAAGCGGGCGCCCTGACGCCGCCTGATCCTGACAGCGGCGCCCTGCAGGCCGCTGCCTGGCAGCTTCGCTCCGGCCGTGGCGCCGACTGGCGGATGCTTGAATCCGTAAGCCCGGAAATCGCTGCCTGGCTTGACCGTCTGCTGCGCCTATGGTCAACCGATGGCTGCTACGCTACCCTGCGCCAGCTGGCAGACGCATCCGGCGGCAGCCTGATGATCGGCATCCGCCGCGAACAGCCTTCCGATTCACTGGCTGATTCGCAGGCAGGTTCACTGTCTGATTCGAGGGCTGGTTCGCGGGCAGCGGCGGAACTGGCCGAATCGGCTGAATCGATGGGTGCTGCTTCGCCAGCGGCATCCGCCGCCGGCGACGGGTCCGAAACAGCGGCAGCGGATGCTGCAGACGGAAAGCCGGAAGGCCCGGTTCCGGCCTTCTGGATTGCCGTGGCACTCCCCGGCCGGAAGCCGTCCCTTGTTGTCGAACTCGTATCCGCCCGGCCGCTGTCCCAGGCGACCTATGTCTTTGCCGGACCGCCTGATGCCGCTGAGTGGCCGCAATACAGCCAGGCCCTCAACCGAGGACTGGAGGCGGTCGACTTCCGGCGCGAGCCGATCTACCTGCCGATGGCGAAGCTACAGCAGCCAGTCTTTCAGCGTGACCTTTCGGCCCTGCGCTTCTGCCCGCCGCTCAGCCATCTGCGCGCCACGTTCCGCGGCCGCATCATCCACCGAAGCCCGTCCAGCTGGCAGGCTGCCCTGACTGGTCTGCTCGCCGGCTCCTGAGGAGGCATCGCCATGGCACCCTACAAGAAGCCCTGCATCCACTGCGGACGCCTGCTCGACGCGGACGCCCGCGCCTGCCCCGGCTGCGGCAGCCGCAGCCCGCTGGCCCTGCGCTGTCCTGCCTGCCTCAAGGAAATCCAGGCAGCGGATATGATCTGCAGCGGCTGCGACCGCCCGCTGCTCGTCGCCTGTCCGCACTGCCGCCAGCAGACGCATGCCCGCGACCGCTGCGAGCACTGCGGGAAGAACCTGCTGGTTCCGTGTCCCAATCGCCGCTGCGGCGAGCTGCAGTTCTTCGATCTCAGCAAGTGCACCGCCTGCGGCAAGCGGCTTGAGCCATCCCAGCCCGCACCCTGAGCCATCCCGGCCCGCACCCTGAGCCATCCCGGCCGGCGCCCTGAGCCATCCCGGCCGATCCGACGGGCGTCGGCCAGCCGATGTCACGGTCCGAATTGCTTCAATCCATTCCCGTCATCCTGAAAGGGAAGCGCACACAAGGAGGAGCATATGCTGAAGGCATTCACCCGCAACTATGAAGACAACAGCACCGAAGCCGGCTTCCAGTTCACGTTCTACTGCGACCTCTGCCGCGACGGCTTCAAGTCGAGCTTCATCGAGTCGGAGACGCACCGCAAGGGCGGCCTGCTGCGCGGAATTTCCCGCGGCGCCTCGATCGGGGCAAGCCTGCTGGGCCAGCATGGCCTGGGCTGGAACGTCGAGCGCGGCGCCGACATCCTGGGCGAGCGCTTCAATGGCATGAGCCCGGAATGGCAGAAGGAGCATGAACGCGCCTTCGAGATGTCCCAGAACGAAGCCCAGAATCATTTCCACCGCTGCCACAGCTGCCGTCAGTGGGTCTGCGACGATGACTACAATGAGGAGGAGCAGCTTTGTGTCGCCTGCGCCCCGCGCCAGAACGTCGCCGTCTCGGCAGCCCGTTCGCGCAAGATGGTTGAGGATATCGAGGCCAAGGCGGCCGAGACCCAGGTCTTCAAGGGCGAGATCGAAAGCAAGACCATCGTCTGCCCGCAGTGCGGCAAGCCGGCTGGTCAGGGAAAGTTCTGCAACAACTGCGGCGCCAGCATGCAGGCCGAACGCTGTGCCACCTGCGGCGCGCCGCTGGCCGCGAACATGCGCTTCTGCGGTGAATGCGGCGCCCCCCGCCAGGCTGCGCGGCCTGCCGGCCTCTGTCCGTCCTGCAACGAGCAGAATCCGCCCGGCACGAAGTTCTGCGGCAGCTGCGGCACGAAGCTCTGAACCGGCCTAGACCGCCGGCTTCTCCATGATGCCGACGAACAGCGGCATGCCGGTCTTGAGGTCCATGATGCCGTAGAGGAACGGCCTGTCGAGCGTCAGCTGCTTGTCGGAAACCGGCATGGCCGTCGTCCGGATCTCGACGGATGTGACAGCCGCAGCCTCGGTGCCCTTTTCATCAACCCGGATGAATGTCTTGTGCTTGACCTCGCCGATGTAGAGGTTCTTCTCGTGGCTTTCATTCATCTGGGAGAAATCGGCGCGATCCGGTGAGAAGGCGATCGCCATGCCCAGACTGGACAGCTCATCCTTGAGCGAGTCCTCGTAGCGGGATTCAAACTTGGGCATCGCCAGGTCGACCGAGAAGTTCGATTTCTGCGCCATCATCGCGCTGATGGTCGCGAACAGGGTCTGGTCATCCTGCCTGGCAAGCCATTCCCGCGGCGTGGTGCTGCCGTCCGGCAGCAGCGCAAAGTAGGCGAACTGGCCATTTTCATACGGCAGGGTGACGCCGGTTGCGCCGTTGCCGCTGAACCAGCCGATCTTGCCGGTGCGATGCAGGAAATCAGCCTCCAGATCGCCGTCGGGAGCGTGGAAGGTCTGCTTGCGGGTGTCTGCCTTGTCGAATGGTGTCAGCCAGTCAGACTTGAAATAGACCGCGTTGATCAGGTACATGACCGCATCGGCGCGGATCTGGTCGATGATCTTGTCGATCTTGCCCTTCGTTGCCTCATTGACCCAGCCATTGATGACGCCGACCGTCGCCGGATCCTTGAAGTCGAGCTTGCGTGCCGCCGCGGCGTAGAAGTCGGCGTTGGCCTGCAGGAAAGGCCTGTAGGGTGTGAATGTCTGGTCAAACCAGATCGAGTTGGCGATGGCGACGCTGGTCTTGTCGCCGGTCTTCGCCAGCAGCGTCATCCAGTCGCGGCTGGCCTGGTTGATCATGTCCAGGGTGATGCCCTGGTCGGCCAGGACTTTCAGCATGGCGGCCCGGGTTTCGCCGTCGGCTCCGTTAAGGGTCATCGCGAGCGCCAGGAAAACGGATGCCGGGGAGATCATAATGCTGCCCTTGTTGTTGGCCGATGCCTTGAGCAGAGCGGCGGCGAACCGGCTGAAGCCATTGCGCACGGCATCCGGCGGCAGGGCCGGGCTGGCCGGACGCTCTGCGGCGTAGACAGCATTCATCAGGTCGACAGCCTTTGGAGCGGCGGTGGTTCCACTGCTTGTTCCACTGGACGTGCCGCTGCCGCTGGCGGCAGTCGTGCCTTGCGACGGTCCATTGGTGGTACAGCCGCCGGCGGCCAGGGTCACCAGCAGAAGCAGGGCGAGAAGCAGGGAAAGCGAACGTTTCATGGTCGTCACCTCCAGGTCTGCCTCGGCCGTGCAGCCCGGATCACGGGCGGTGCACGGCCTCTGGCCTTTGCCGTTTAGACGCCGGATGCCGGCTGTTTGTTCCCGGCGGCTGCGGCGGACGCCGCGGTGGATGGGAAACGGCACGGCCGGATGCGAGTTGATCTGGATTCATGATAGCAGAATGCACAGGCAACAGGGCCCCGGTCCGCAGCTGCGGTCCAGGGCCCTGTCAACGAGGGCTATCGCTTCCAGTGAACGGTTCGGGTAATCGGTTCCAGTGAACGGTTCGGGCGATCGGTTCTGCCGGGCGAGGCTCAGCCTTCCAGCTTTTCCAGGGCTTCCCAGATGCCGGTGAGATAGGAGGCGCCGATGCCGCGGTCATAGAGGCCGTAGCCGGGCTTGCCGGTCTCGCCCCAGATCATGCGGCCGTGGTCGGGCCGGAGGTAGCCATCGAACTTGTTCTTGTGCAGGGCGCGCATGATGGCGACCATGTCTAGCGAACCATAAGGCGAGCAGTGGGCGGACTCCTCGAAGCTGCCGTCATCCATCAGCTTGACGTTGCGGACATGGATGAAGTGGATGCGGCCCATGGCGGCGTACTTGTCGACCATCTTGGGGATGTCGTTGAAGGCGGCGCTGCCGAGCGAGCCGGTGCAGAAGGTCAGGCCGTTGGCCGGGCTGTCGACCAGCTTGAGGAAGCGGTCGAGGTTGGCCTCGTTGGTGATGATGCGGGGCAGGCCGAAGATCGGGTACGGCGGATCGTCCGGATGGATGGCCATCTTGACGCCGGCCTCCTCGGCAACCGGGATGATCGCCTTGAGGAAGTACTCGAGGTTCTCGAACAGCCTCTCCTCGTCAACCTTGCTGTAGAGGTCGAACAGGCGCTGCAGGTCTTCTTTCTTGTAGGAGCTGTCCCAGCCGGGGAGGGAGAGCT
>CAYOHO010000211.1:0-4625 GCA_964403755.1 uncultured Oscillospiraceae bacterium | reverse complement strand
GGTCTCGGTCAGGGTGCCGATCTGGTTCAGCTTGATCAGGACGGAATTCGACACGCCCTGCTCGATGCCCTTGCGAATGCGGGTGGTATTGGTGACGAATAGGTCATCGCCGACCAGCTGTACGCGGCCGCCCAGGCGGTCGGTCAGCAGCTTCCAGCCCTCCCAGTCCTCCTCGGCCATGCCGTCCTCGAGCGAAATGATCGGGTAACGGTCAGCGAGATCGGCCCAGAAATCGACCATCTCCTCCCGTGTCTTGAACTGGCCCGATTTCCAGAAGAAGTAGTCGCCCGGGCGCCCGGCCTTGCTGGCCTCGTCGAAAAGCTCGGTCGAGGCGGGGTCGAGGGCAATGAAGAAGTCGCGGCCGGGCGTGAAGCCGGCCTGGCGGATGGCATCGACGATGAATTCGAGTGCCTGCTCGTCGCTCTGGAAGTTGGGCGCAAAGCCGCCTTCATCGCCGACGGAGGTGGCATAGCCCTTGCTCTTGAGCAGCTTCTTGAGCGTGTGGAAGACTTCGACGCTCCATTGCAGGGCCTCGCGGAAGGTGCCGGCGCCGACCGGCATGATCATGAATTCCTGCAGGTTGATGCTGTTGTCGGCATGCTTGCCGCCGTTGATGATGTTCATCATCGGCACGGGCAGCAGGTGGGCGTTGATGCCGCCGAGGTATTCATACAGCTCCATGCCGCGGGCCTGGGCAGCAGCCTTGGCGGCGGCGAGCGAGACGGCCAGCAGGGCGTTGGCGCCGAGCCGGCCCTTGTTTTCGGTGCCGTCAAGGTCAATCAGCAGCCGGTCAAGGCCGCGCTGGTCAAAGACATTGAAGCCGATCAGCTCCGGGGCGATGAGGTCGTTGATGTTGCCGACGGCCTTGCGCACACCCTGGCCCAGATAGCGGCCCGGATCGCGGTCACGCAACTCGACGGCCTCGAAGGCGCCGGTCGAGGCGCCGGAAGGGACAGCCGCGCGGCCGACCGAGCCGTCCTCGGTCTCCACTTCGGCTTCTACGGTGGGGTTGCCGCGCGAGTCGAGGATCTCGCGTGCCATTACCCGGGTAATCATCAGCTCCAGGATCATAGGGATGCCTCCTTCATCAGATGCGGCAGCCGCACGGGCTGCCGCCATATCGCTGCGGCCTGCCGCCGCCTGGACAGGCAGCAGAAGTCTCCTGATCTGATTATAAGGCGGATGCCGGAGGCTTAAGGTAACGCTTGTGTTCGTTCAGAGCCATTTCTTGCGCCGGAACCACAGGAACATCAGCAGGACCGTGGCGGCCATGAGGGCGATGACAACCGGGTAGGTCACCGACAGCTGCGTTTCCGGCATGCGCAGGTTCATGCCATAGAAGCCGACGATGAAGGTGAGCGGGATGAAGAAGGAGGAGATGATCGTCAGGAAGGTGATGGTCTCGTTCATGCGGTTGCTGGCCACGGTCATCATCATTTCCGAAGAGGTCGAGAGGACGTCGCGGTAGGTCTCGACCATGTTGAGGAGCTGCAGGATGTTTTCGAAGGCGTCGCGCATGTAGACGCTGACGTGGTCGCTGATGAACGGGCTTTCGGTATGGCGCAGGTTGAGCAGGGCATCCCGCAGCGGCGCGATGGCCTTGTGCAGCTTGAGCAGGCGCCGCTTGGCCCGGATGATCTCGCCCTGCAGAGCCTTGTCGTAGCGCTCGGTCGTCCGGGCGTCGATGTCGTCGATCTCCTCCGAGATACGGTCCAGCAGCATGAAATAGCTGTCGCCGAGGCTGTCCAGGAGCAGGTAGAAGATAAAGTCGGCCTGCTGCCGCTCCACATGGACCGTATCGCTGCGCATGCGGTCGATCGTGCGCTCGATCAGCTTCAGCGGCTGGGCATGCACGGTGATGATGAAATGGGCTCCCATCAGGACCACAAGGCGCACAAGCGCGGCATCGGCGGCATCGAGGCCCGTGCCGGCAGAATCGGAGCTGCCGCCGGCCTTGCCGGCATCGGCGGCGCCGTCTGCGGTTCCGACCGTATCATCGGCTCCGATGCTGGCCGCATCGGTCAGGACGCGTGCGTTGAGCATCACGTGGCTGGAGAATTCCTCGAGGCGCGGCTGGTCAAAGGGATCGTCCAGGCTGGCGATGGCCAGCGGATGGATCTGGAAGCGGCCGGCCATCGCGTTCATGGCACCTCGCGTGTCGCCGTCCTCGATGTCGATCCACGTCAGGACGCCGGCGACCGGCTGCAGGGCAGCCAGGTCGTCCGGCGTCTTGATCGTCACTTCGCCATTCTCGATGCGGATGAGCCGGATCACGGGCTCAGCCCTGTTCCGGCGGAGAATCCGGCGCCGTACCGGCCGCCTCGGCCGACCCGGCCGGAGGGCCGTCGTGGATCGCAGGTTTCCTGCCCAGCAGGGCGTGCGGATTGTCGGCCGCCGTCGCGTATTCCGACTTGCCGGCAAAGATCTTGACCGAGGCGCCGGCGCGCGCGATCGGGGTCAGGGTGCCGGGGCCGCCGACGCAGCCGCCCGGGCAGGCCATGCCCTCGAGGATATGGCCCGGCGTCTTGCCGGCCTTGGCCAGGCGGAGCATCTTCTGGCAGGCGTCCAGGCTGTCGGCGTTCATGAGCGGCACCTTGCGTCCGGGCTCCTTCGCCTCGATGCAGGCGGCGATCGCCTGGGCGACGCTGCCGGCGACGGCGTAGCTGCGGCCGTCGCGCGAGGCGAGGGTGAGGAACTCGCCCTCGGGCATCTCGGTGAGCTCGACGGAGCGGGCGCTGAACATGCCCATGAGCTCCTCGAACGTGATCACGTAGTCGATGTAGGGGCGAACCTCGGGTTCGAGGCCTTCGAGCTTCTTGGCGGTGCAGGGGCCGATGAAAACGACCTTCGCATCCGGGTCCTTCTGCTTGATGCGCATGGCCGTGGCCACCATCGGGGTATGGGCGCTCGAGACATGCTCGTCAAGCTCGGGGAAGAAGCGCCGGGCGAGGTCTTCCCAGGACGGGCAGCAGGAGGTGCCAAGGAAGGACTCGTCCGTGACCCGCTCGCGGTACTCGTCGGCTTCGCCAAGCGAGCCGATGTCGGCGCCGAGCGCAACCTCGACCACGTCGACAAAGCCAAGCGCCTTGAGACCGCTGACGATCCGGCCGGCGGTGGCCAGGGGGCCGAACTGGCCGACAAAGGCCGGCGCGATCTCGGCATAGACACGGTGGCCCTGGCGGACCGCCGTGATCAGCTGGAAGATCTCGGACTTGTCGGTGATGGCTGCGAACGGGCAGCTGACCATGCACAGGCCGCAGCTGACGCAGCGGTCGGTGATCCTGGCCCGGCCCATTTCATCGCTCTTGATCGCGTCGACGCCGCAGGCCTGGGCGCAGGGGCGGCCGGTGCGGACAATCGCCTGGTAGGGACAGATCTGCTGGCACTTGCCGCAGCGGATGCACTTCTCGTTGTCGATCTCGGCGGCATAGCGGCCGATCGAGACGGCCTTGACCGGGCAGACGGCCGTGCAGGGATGCGCCAGGCACTTGCGGCAATTGTTGGTGACCAGGAACTTGTCGGTCGGGCAGGCGACGCAGGCGAAGGGGATGACGTTGACCAGCGGCCGCTCGAACAGGTGGCCGATTTCCGTGCAGGCGGCCATCCCCTCGGTGAATGGCTCATGCGCGTCGGCCGGCCGCTGGGGCAGGCCGAGCGCCAGGCGCAGGCGCTCCTTGATGATGGCGCGCTCCTTGTGGATGCTGTCGCGGTAGAGGGGCACTTCGCCCGGGATGATATCGTAGGGGACTTCATAAAGCGGTGAAAAGTCGGTGCTGTCCAGGTCGCGTTCGTAGGCGAACTTGGCGATGGCCGTGAAGACCTGGCGGCGGAGCTTGGTGATCGGCGTGTAGATGCCTCGCATGGCTCTTACCTCAACTTGCTGGATCGTTCGGGCGGACGGCCGTCCGGGGACGGGCTGCCGGCACTCGCGGCAATCACGAGCGGCCGGGATTCGTGCCTGTCAGTGGCAGCCGCGTTCCCTGGCGATGGCCGTGACTTTTTCCATGACGCTCTCGGTGTCGGTGTTGGTCATCATCGCGCCGTCGACGAAGACGACCGGAGCCTGGTCACGCTTGTCGCAGGTATGGTTGCATGGCACCGGACGGACCTCGATCTCGCATTCCGAGCCGAGTTCGCTGCGCATCTCGACCAGACCCTCGACGGCGCTGATGATGTCCATGGCGCCCATCATTGTGCAATGGGTGCCGGCGCAGACTTCTACAAGAATCTTGGGCATGGTGTCCTCCTCCGGATGGCCGCCCTTCGGAAATGCGGCCGCCGCCAGCGTATCGATGGCAGTCCTATTTTATCATCTGCACGTATGACCGGGCAACATTTCCGCCTCTGCAGGCGTCGCTGCCGGATCCGGCTTGCCATTTTGGCAGTCGGAAAGCCCCGTCAGGCCGGGCTTATCGCCGAATCGCCGGAAAAGGCCTGAATGCAGGGTTTTGCGGCCATCGGTTCTTTACATGGGGGGTATCCGGTGATATACTGAGTTGCCTGAAACCCCACAGGGGTTCTTTTTGTGCCCTTTTGTCCAAATGCCGCAGGGCAGGCGGCGGAAGGAACGCAATCTGAGGTCATCATTGAGAAAGGAGGTGTATTGATGCCTACGTTCAACCAAC
>CAYOHO010000210.1:0-4650 GCA_964403755.1 uncultured Oscillospiraceae bacterium | reverse complement strand
CGTTCGAGATGCAGGCCACCGGCCTGATGGCCATCTGCACCAGCCATGAGAACGACCATCTGGATGGCATCCTGTTCAAGGACAAGGTGAAGGGGGAACTGATCCGCTCATGATCAGCCCGAACCTGCGGATTGTCTACATGGGGACGCCCGACTTCGCCGTTCCCGCCCTGCAGCGCCTTCTGGAAGCCGGCGCTGTCATCGCCGCGGCCGTCACCCAGCCCGACCGTCCGGTCGGCCGCCATCAGGAGATCCGACCCGGACCGGTCGCCAGTGTCGCCCTTGAGCACGGCATCCCGCTGCTCCAGCCGACAAAGCTGCGCACCGGCGAGTTCGCCGCTACCCTGGCCGCCCTGGAGCCGGACCTCTTCGTCACCGCTGCCTACGGCCGCATCCTGCCGCCGGATATCCTCGCCATCCCGCGCCATGGCGCGCTCAACATCCATGGCTCGCTGCTGCCGAGGCATCGCGGCGCCTCCCCGGTCCAGGCCAGCATTGTCGCCGGCGACCGCGAATCCGGCGTCACGATCATGCTGATGGACGAGGGCATGGACACCGGCGACATCCTGCTCCAGCGCGCCATTCCAATCGGGCCGGAGGAGAACGCCGGCGAGCTGATGGACCGCCTGGCAGCGCTTGGCGCCGACCTGATCCTGCCGGCAATCGAAGGACTGCTGGATGGCACGCTCCGTCCGCTCCGCCAGGACCCGGCACAGGCGACCATCACCCGCATTCTGACCCGGGCCGACGGCGAGATCGACTGGGCCGCGCCTTCTGACCGCGTCAACGACTTCATCCGCGGCATGAGCCCCTGGCCCGGCGCCTTCACCTGGTGCGGCCGGCAGCGGCTCAAGGTCCACCGCGCCCGCCTGCTGCCGCCCGAGTCGGCTGCCGACTTCCCCCGGGATTGCCAGACGCCGGGCGCCATTGTTGCCTGCACGTCGTCGGCCATCCTGGTCGCCTGCGGCAGCGGCATCCTCGAACTGCTTGAGATCCAGACCGAATCGGGCCGGCGCATGCACTGCCGCGACTGTGCCCACAACTACCCCCTTGGCACCAGATTGGGAGGAAAATGACATGCCCAGCGTCTTTCTTTATGGCTACTACGGGTACCCGGTCGGCTATGGCCTCGGTATCGACCCGACATACCTGCTGCTCATCATCCCGGCCCTGCTGCTCAGCCTCTATGCGCAGTTCCGCGTCAAGAGCACGTTCAACCGCTTCAGCCAGGTCGGCAGCCGCTCCGGCCTGACCGGCGAAGGCGCCGCCCGCCAGATCCTCGACCGCAGCGGCCTCTTCAACGTGCGCATTGAGCGGGTACCCGGCTCGCTGACCGACCATTTCGACCCGCGTACCAACGTGCTGCGGCTGTCGGACGCCACCTACGCCAATGCCTCGATTGCGGCCATCGGCGTGGCTGCCCATGAAGCCGGACATGCCATCCAGTTCCAGGAAGGCTACCTGCCCAACCGAATCCGCGGCTCGCTGGTGCCCGTGGCCAACATCGGCTCTCGCTTCGGGCCGTACCTGGCCCTGTTTGGTCTCATCCTCGGCATGACATCGCTGCTGAACATCGGCATCGTGCTGTTCTTCTTCGCCTTCCTGTTCTACCTCGTGACGCTGCCGGTCGAGTTCAACGCCAGCAGACGGGCTGTCCGCATCCTGGCTGACCAGAGCATCCTGACCAATACGGAGCTCGATGGCGCGCAGTCGGTTCTCCGGGCTGCCGCGCTGACCTATGTCGCCTCGGCCCTGATGGCGTTTGCCAACCTGGTGCGCCTGATCCTGCTCTCCCGCAACAGCCGCGACCGCCGTTGATGACGGAGCGTCAGCCCGCCGCCGGCCGCCGGCCGTCCGACCCTGCCCGCCGCACCGCCGTCCTGGCCCTGAAGCGCGTGCTCGAGGAAGGCGCCTATGCCAACCTCGTGCTTGCCGGTGCATTCGCCAGTCCCATAGCCAGCGCTCGAGAACCGGACGCCCAAGTCGAACCGGATGCGGCCGGGGAGCGGAGCATTCCGGCCGGAGCCCGGGCACCGGCCGCGCTCGACGCCCGGGAGCGCGCCTTTGCGACGGCGCTCGTCTATGGCACGCTGACCCGCCTGTACACGATCGACCATGTGCTGTCCGGACGGCTCAGCCAGCCACTTGGCAGCCTGGAGCCAACCGTCCGCACCATCCTGCGGCTGGGCGTCTTCCAGCTCCTCTACAGCCGTTCGGTCCCGCCCAGCGCCGCCTGCGACGAAAGCGTGCGGCTCTGCCGCCAGCTGGCGCGCCGCGTCACGCGTGACCAGGCCTGCGGCCTGGTCAATGCCGTCCTGCGGGGACTGGTCCGGGAGATGCCGCTGTTCAGCCCGAAGAATGCGCCGCTGTTCTACAGCCTGCCGCCCGAGCTCTACGGCTATCTCAAGCTGGCCGCCGGTCCCGAAGGCGCGCCGCTGCTGGCGGCGGCACTGCTGGAGACCCCGCCGGTGACCCTGCGTGCGAACTGCCTGCGCAACTCCCCGGCGGAAGCCGCTATCCGCCTGATGGCAGACGGTGTCATGACCCATCCTGGCCGCTGGCTCCCGGAAGCCTTGCTGCCGGACCTGGCCGGGCGACCGGTTCCCGGCCTGCCGGCCTACCAGGAAGGCCTGGTGTCGGTCCAGGACGAAGCCGCCATGATGACCAGCCATGTGGTCGACCCGCAGCCTGGCGAGCGAATCATCGACCTCTGCGCCGCACCCGGCGGCAAATCGGCTCACCTGGCCGAGCTGAGCGGCGACGCCGCCGCCATTGCAGCCTGCGACATCCATCCCGGACGCGTTGACCTGATCCGGTCCCAGGCGGAACGACTGGGCCTCCGCAGCATCACGCCGTGTGTCGCCGATGCGACCGGAAACGACTGGCCGTCCAGCCTGGCTGGACCGTTTGACCGTGTGCTGGCCGATGTGCCCTGCAGCGGCCTCGGTCTCCTGGCGCGCAAGCCAGAGATCCGCCGCAACATGACCTATGAGCGCATCCAGGGCCTGTTGCCGCTCCAGGCAGCCATCCTCGACCATGCCGCCGCTCTGGTCCGTCCCGGCGGCGTCCTGGTCTACAGCACCTGCACCTTCAATCCAGCCGAAAATGACGGCCAGGTCGACCGGTTCCTCGAGCGCTGCGGCGACCGCTTCGTCCGCGAGGACATCCGCCCATTCCTGCCGCCGGCCCTGCTGGCCGATGCGGAAACCGCGGAACGGGCCAGCCGGGGTTCGGTGACCCTGCTTCCGCACCGGCACGGCACGGACGGCTTCTTCATTGCCCGCCTGCGCCGGCTGGCGGACCCGGCTTCGACAGCACCATCCGGGGCTCCGGGAATCGGCCATTGCCCGGATCAACACCCAAAGACCGGAACCATCCATGCACCAGACGGGGGAAATGAACCATGAACCGCAGCGAGCGATCGCGATACAAGACCTTTGCCTATGACCTCACGCTTGATGACTGGAAGGACTGGACCAGCCTGAACGGGCTGCCCGGCTTCCGCGCTGGCCAGATCCACCGCTGGATCGGCCGCGGAATCGCCTCTGCCGACGAGATGACCGACATGCCGCTGCCCCTGCGCACGAAGCTCGCCGAAGCCTTCGACTTCCAGGGCCTGATGGTCGAAAATTGCCTGATCTCGGCCATCGACGGCACGCGCAAGTACATCTTCCGGCTCGCTGACGGCAACATCATCGAGAGCGTCCTGATGCTCTACCGGCACGGCTATTCCGTCTGCATCTCCTCGCAGGCCGGCTGCAAGATGGCCTGCTCCTTCTGCGCCTCGGCCGGGGCCGGCTTCGGGCGCAGCCTGACGTCCGGCGAGATGCTGGCCCAGGTCCTGCGCATCGCGCGCGACGCCGGCGTCCGCGTCGGCCATGTCGTCATCATGGGCATCGGCGAGCCACTCGACAATTACGACAACGTCGTCCGCTTTCTGCGCGCCGTAAACGACCCGGAGGGCGCCAATGTCGGCATGCGCCACATCTCGCTCTCAACTTGCGGTCTCGTGCCTGAAATGCTAAAATTCACTGATGAAGGTCTGCCGGTCACGTTGTCCATCTCGCTTCACGCACCCAATGACACGATCCGGCGCCAGATCATGCCGATCGCGAAGAAATACCCGATGGACGAACTCCTGCGCGCCTGCCAGCGCCATATCGAAATGACCGGCCGGCGGATCGTGTTCGAGTATGCCCTGATCCGGGGCGTCAACGACCGACCGGAAGATGCCAGGGAGCTGGCGGCCAGGCTGCGCGGCATGCTCTGCCACGTCAACCTGATCCCGGCAAATGAATTCGAAGGCGGCTGCTATCGCCAGAGCGGGCAGAAGGATGTCCGCGCCTTTCTGGATGTCCTGACCCGGGAAGGGCAGAGCGCAACGGTCCGCCGCGAGCTCGGCTCGGACATCATGGCCGCCTGCGGCCAATTAAGGAGAAGACTGGAAGCATGCGCGACACCGGAAACCACGCCGCCGCCTCAGACATCGGTCTAGTTCGCAAGAACAACGAGGACAGCTACGCGGTCATCGACCTCGGGCGCCCTTACCCCTGCGGGCTCATCGTTGCCGACGGCATGGGCGGCCACCGCCGCGGCGAGCTGGCCAGCCGCATTGCGGTCGACTACGCCTCCGACATGCTGCGCAGACAGT
>CAYOHO010000209.1:2900-4675 GCA_964403755.1 uncultured Oscillospiraceae bacterium | reverse complement strand
CCGGCCCGGATGACAATCCAGACCAGGCCGCCGCAGGGATGCGGCTTCTTCATGGTGACACGGTCACCGGGCTGATAGGGATAGAGGGCAAACGGCGAAGGCATCGGCATCAGCCTCCCTTCTGGCAGATTCAAGCAAGTGCGGTTCATTCCGGACGGTTGATGTTCATGGCTGCGGCTGACGACGGGCGACCGCAGCCCGCGGATTGCCGCCGAAGTCGGTCAGCAGTGTCGGTTCGGCGAATGCGCCGCGATCACGGATCAGGCGGGCAACGGCTTCGGCCTGGTCGTAGCCATGCTCGAGCAGCAGCCAGCCGCCGGGACACAGATAGGCTGACGCGCGAGCGAGGATGCGCCGGTAGAGATCGAGTCCGTCCGGTCCGCCAGCCAGCGCCAGAACCGGCTCGTGGCGGCTGACCTCCGGCATCAGGCCGGGAATGACGGCATCGGCGATGTAGGGCGGATTCGCGGTGATCAGGTCGAAGATGAGCGGTTCGGCCGGGAACAGGTCGCCCAGCTCGAGCCGGACGGGCAGGTCGGCGCACCAGCGGGCGCTGTTCTGCCGGGCATAGCTCAGGGCTTCCGGAGACTGGTCGAGCAGATGCAGCGAGACCGGGATGCCGGCGTCGCGCAGACGGCGGGCGATGGCGATGCCGATCGCACCGCTGCCGGTGCAGGTGTCGAGCAGACGCAGCGGCGGGTGGCCGGCAGGATCCTCAGCGGCTGCTGCCAAAGCCAGCGCCACTGCCGATTCGACGAGGCATTCGGTGTCGGGGCGGGGAACCAGTACGCCGGGGCCGACGGCAAATTCGAGGCCGGCGAAGCCGGCGGTGCCGGTGACATAGGCGAGCGGTTCGCGTTCGGCACGGCGTCCGGCCAGGCGGCGCAGTTCGGCTGCGGCAGCCAGGGGCAGCGGATCGTCGAGGCGGGCCAGAAGCCGGGCGATCGGTTCGCCCGTGACATGCACCAGCAGAAGCAGGAGCTCCTGGCGCGGATCTTCGATGCCGGCTGCCAGGAGCAGGGGCTGCAGCTCCTTCAGGAGGATGCGCGCCGAAGCCTCCGGTTGCGCGGGATTCACCATCTGTCCTGGACGCCCTCCTGTTCCGGACGGACGGCGTTCATGGCGGCGATCGCGACCTCGAGCATGCTGTCGTCCGGCTCGGCGGTGGTCAGGCGCTGCAGCAGGAGGCCGGGAACCGAGATGGCGCGGGTGAAGCGGTTGTCGTGGCGGCCGGCGATGCGGATGATTTCATAGGCGATGCCGGCGACGACCGGCACAAGGGCGAAGCGGATCAGCAGGTTGACCCAGCGGTTGTGCCAGCCCATGAACGAGAAGACGATGATGCTGACGATGATGACGATGAACATGAAGGCCGTGCCGCAGCGGGGATGGAAGCGGCTGAACGGGCGGGCGTTCTCGACGGTCAGCGGCTGGCCCGACTCGTAGGTGGCGATCACCTTGTGCTCGGCGCCGTGGTACTGCCAGACGCGCTGGATGTCCTTCATGCGTGAGGCGAAGTACAGGTAGCCGATGAAGAGGGCGATGCGGAACAGGCCTTCGATCAGGCTGCGCAGGACCTGCGGCGCCCAGCCCTGCATGAGGCCGAGCGGCGTGAACTGGTTGATGAAGCTGGTGATCAGGTTCGGCAGCAGGATGAACAGGCCGACGCTGAACAGGAGGCCGAGCACGACCGATCCGTAGAGCATGAGGTTCATATGGCTCTCGAGGAAGCGGTCGAATGCGCCCTTGCGCGGGGCTTCACTGCCGCTGCTGCC
>CAYOHO010000209.1:0-2800 GCA_964403755.1 uncultured Oscillospiraceae bacterium | reverse complement strand
AGCTGGCGGAACAGGCGCACCGAGCCGCGGATGAACGGGATTTCGGCGGTCTTCGGGCTCAGGCTCACCGGCAGCTGCTCGACCTGGATGCTGCCGTCGGCCTTGCGCACGGCCATGGCCTTCTTTTCCGGGCCGATCATCAGGAGGCCCTCGATGAGCGCCTGGCCGCCGATGGTTGTCTTGCGGGCGCAGGCGGGGCGGACGGTGTCGGTCTTCGGGCTGCCGGCACGCCGGCCGGCGGCAGGGGTGGCGGACTTGCTGCTGTTTCCGGGCTTCTGTTCGGATCTGGACTGCTTCATGGTTGCCTCAATTTCATGTTGCCGAGTGCCGGTCATCCGGTCGGGATGGCTGGCAGCGGCGGGTCGGGCGCGCCGGGCAAAGCCCGGGCGGGCGCTTTCAGGGCTTCTGGGTCAGTCGACGACGCGCAGGCCGCGATCGATCGCGATCATGCCGGTGCGGACAATCTCAAGGATGCCAAACGGGCGGAGCAGGTCCTGCAGGGCCAGGATCTTGTCCGGACTGCCGGCGATGGCGACCGTCATGGTGGTGGCGGCGACGTCGACGATGCGGGCCCGGAAGACGTTGACGATGTTGATGATGTCGGTCTTGCGGTCGTCAGGGGCATCGACCTTGATCAGCGACAGCTCCATGCGGACGGACTCGTCGTCGTCGACCTTCTTGACCTTGATCAGGCTGGTCAGGCGGTGGAGCTGGCTGATGACAGAGTTGACGTGGGTCTGGTCGCCGTCGACCACGATCGTGATGCGCGAGACGCCGGGCTTCTCGGTGGCGCCCACCGTCAGGCTCTCGATGTTGCAGTCTTCGGCGCCAAACAGCTGGGCGACGCTGGACAGCACGCCGGCCTTGTCTTCGACCCAAACGGACAGGACGATCTTCTTGCGCTTGCTCATGGAACCCTCCTCAAGCCTTGTTCTGGACCGCCGCGGCGGCCGTCGTGTCGCCTGCCTGCTGGCCATGCATCATGGCCAGCGACAGCAGGATGGAATTGTACTTCGTGTCACTGCTTTCGGCCCGCGAGGTGACGACCAGCGGGACCTTGGCGCCGGCAATCACGCCGCAGGAGCGGACATTGAACAGGAACACCATGGTCTTGACCAGGACATTGCCGGTCTCGATGTCCGGCACCAGGATGATGTCGGCATCGCCGGCCACCTCGCTGATAATGTGCTTCTGCCGGGCGGCCTCAAAGCTGATCGCATTGTCCATGGCCAGGGGCCCGTCGACGAGGCAGCTGCCAAGCTGGCCGCGCTGCGACATCTTGGCCAGGGCGGCGGCATCGATGGTCGCCGGCATCGATGGATTGACCAGCTCGATCGCAGCTACGGCCGCCACCTTGGGGCAGGTGACGCCGAGGGCGTTCATCAGGCTGACGGCATTCTCGATGATCTGGGTCTTCTGCTTGAGGTCGGGTGCGATGTTGATGCCCGCGTCGGTGACCAGAAGCAGCTTGGGGTAGCCGGGAATCTCGTAGAGGCCGCAGTGGCTGAGCAGGTTGCCGGTCCGAAGGCCCTTGTCCTTCTCAAGCACCGCCTTCAGGAGCTCCGCCGTCTGCAGATGCCCCTTCATGATGATGTCAGCTTCGCCGCTGGCCACCAGGTTGACGGCGATCTCCGCGCTCCGGCGGTTGTCGGTCTCCTTGATAATATTGATGCCATCCATGTTGAAGCCGATCTCGTCGGCAATCCGGAAGATCTCCTCCTTGTCGCCGATCAGGGTCGGCTGGACGAGGCCCTTCTCATGGACGTGCATGATCGAGCTCAGCACGTTGTCGTCGTGGGCGGCGGCGACGGCGATCCGGCCGGGCCGCAGACCGGCGATGCGGTCCTGGATCTGGTCCATCAGGCCCATATCAAACCTCCGCCTCGTAAACGCCGGGCTGCTCCTGCCCGTCGAGGACGCGCAGGACGCCGGCGGCCAGGGCCTCCAGCTCCTTCTCGCCCGGATAGATCATCAGCGGGGCCAGGAACGAGACCCGGTCGCGGATCCGGGTGGTCAGGTATTCGCTGCGGGCGAGACCGCCGGTCAGAACGACGGCGTCAAGCTCGCCACCCAGCACCGCGGCCATGGCGCCGATCCACTTGGCGATCTGGTAGGCCATGGTATCGAGTGCGAGCGCATAGTCGGGCCGCTGTGGCGCCAGATCCTCGACCAGCTTGCAGTCGTTGGTCCCGACCAGGGCGGACAGGCCGCCCTGCCCGTTGATGCGGCGGCGCAGCGAAGCGGCGTCGTACTTGCCCGAGAAGGCCATGTCGACCACGGCCAGCGTCGGCAGCGAGCCGGCGCGGTCCGGCGACAGCGGTCCCTCGTTGAGGGCATCATTGACATCGATGACGCGGCCGCGCCGGTGGGCGGCCACGGAAATGCCGCCACCCATGTGGACGACGACAAAATTGACATCGCTATAGGGGCGGCCCAGGTCAGCGGCAGCATGGCGGGCGACCGCCTTCTGGTTGAGTGCGTGGAACGTGGAGCGGCGCTTGACTTCAGGCAGGCCGGTCATGCGGGCCAGCGGCTCGAACTCGTCGACCACGACCGGGTCGACAATGAAGGCGGGGCGGCCGTAGCGCCGCCCGAAGGCATCGGCGATGAGGGCGCCAAGGTTGCTCGCATGCTCGCCGTAGCGGGCTTGGGCAAGATCGGCGCACATGGCCTCGTTGACCCGGTAGACACCGCTGGGCAGGGGATGGATCAGCCCGCCGCGGCCGACATAGGCGCTGACAGCCTCGGGACCCGGCAGGCCGGCTCTGGCGACAGCGGCCATCAGGGCGGATTCGACGGC
>CAYOHO010000208.1:0-4690 GCA_964403755.1 uncultured Oscillospiraceae bacterium | reverse complement strand
CGGCCGTCGCCGGCCTGATCCGGCGCTGCAACGACTTTGGCGCCGGCGGCGTTTCCGTGGCGATCGGCGAGCTTGCCGACGGCCTCGTGATCGACCTCGACAAGGTGCCGAAGAAGTACGAGGGCCTGGACGGCACCGAAATCGCGATCTCCGAGTCGCAGGAGCGCATGGCCGTGGTCGTGTCCCCGGCTGACGCTGCCGCCTTCCTGGCCGCCGCCGAACGCGAGAACCTCGAGGCCGTCATCGTGGCCGAGGTCACGGCCGAGCCGCGCATGGTCATGAACTGGCAGGGACGGACGATCGTCGACCTGACCCGCGCCTTCATCGACACCAATGGCGCGCCCCAGCGCACCCGCATCCAGGTCGCGCCGACCCCGGCCGCGAACTGGTTCAGCCAGCCAGCCGCAGGCGCCATCCCCGGCCGCTTCGCCGACTCCCTGCGCGGCGTCCTTGGCAGCCTGCAGGCCTGCTCCCGTCAGGGACTGGCCGAGCGCTTCGACAGCACAATCGGCGCCGGCACCGTCCTGATGCCGTTCGGCGGCCACCGCCAGCGCACCCCGGAAGAAGGCATGGCCGCGCTCATTCCGGTGCTGGAGGGACAGACGAGCGCCTGCTCGCTGATGGCCTACGGCTTCGATCCTTACCTGTCCTCGTGGAGCCCGTTCCATGGCGCCTACTACGCCGTCACCGTCGCCCTGGCCCGCATTGCCGCCCTCGGCGGCAGCCCGCGCCGCGCCCGCCTGACCTTCCAGGAGTACTTCGAGCGCCTGACCACCGAAGAGAAGTGGGGCAAGCCGCTGTCCGCCCTGCTGGGCGCCTTCCGCGCCCAGCTTGACTACAAGGTGCCGGCGATTGGCGGCAAGGACAGCATGTCCGGCTCATTCGGCGACCTGCATGTGCCGCCCACGCTCGTTGCCTTTGCCGTCGACGTCGCCGATGCCGGCCAGGTCCGCTCCGCCACCCTGCCCAGGCCCGGACTCACGCTGCTCCTGCTGTCGCCGCGCCGCGACGCCGGCTGGCTGCCGGAGCCGGAGGCCTTCCTGGCCGGGCTCGACCTCGTCGGCCGGGCGGACATCGCACCGGTGATCGCCGCCGCCGCCGTCATCCAGGGCAGCGGCGCCGCCGTGACCGCCAGCCGCATGTGCTTCGGCGAAAACCTCGGCCTGTGCTTCGACGATCGCCTCGAGGCAGCCGAACTGTTCCGCCCTGATCACGGCGCGCTTGTGCTGGCCACCGACGATCCGGCTGCCATTGCAGCCCTTGAGGCCGGCGGCGCCCGCCGGCTCGGCCGCACCACCGCCGAGCCTGAACTCGTCTGGCGCAGCGAACGCCTCGCCCTGGCCGATGCCCTTTCCGCCTATGATGCGGTGCTGGAGCCGGTCTTCCCGACGACCGCAGCCTCGAGCCACGAGCCGGTCAGCCTGCCGCTCAAGGGCGGTGCCGCCGCCCCGGCCGCCATCATGGCCGCCGCTGGCGGAGCCGGTTCACTTGCAGCCGCTGCCGCCACCCTGCGCCAGCTGGCCGGAAGCCGCTCAACCGGCATGACCGGCATCGCCCGGCCGCGGGTTGTCATCCCGGTCTTCCCGGGAACCAACTGCGAATACGATACGGCCCGCGCCTTCGAACGGGCCGGCGCCAGGGCCGACGTCCTGGTCGTGCGCAACCTCACCTCCGAAGCCATCGCCGAGACCCTGCACGAGCTTGAGCGACGGATCCGCGCCGCCCAGATGATCATGATCCCGGGCGGCTTCAGCGGCGGCGACGAGCCGGAGGGCTCGGGCAAGTTCATCGCCTCCGCCTTCCGCAACCCGCGCGTCACCGAGGCCGTACGTGACCTGCTGCGCCGTGACGGCCTGATCCTCGGCATCTGCAACGGCTTCCAGGCGCTGGTCAAGCTCGGCCTGCTGCCCTACGGCGACATCGTCGACCTGACGCCGGACAGCCCGACGCTGACCTTCAACCGCATCGGCCGCCACATCTCGCGCCTGGTCACGACCCGCGTGGTCAGCAGCCGCTCGCCCTGGCTGGCGGGTGTCGAGCCGGGCCAGCTGCATGTGATCCCGGTGTCGCACGGCGAAGGCCGCTTCCTCGCCTCGCCGGCCCAGATCGCCGACATGGCCGCCGCCGGGCAGATCGCAACCCAGTATGTCGACCTCAGCGGCCGTCCGAGCATCGCCACCGAGTTCAACCCCAACGATTCCGCAGCCGGCATCGAGGGCCTGATCAGCCCCGATGGCCGCATCCTCGGCAAGATGGGCCATTCCGAGCGCATCGGCGCGGACCTCTACCGCAATGTGCCCGGAAACAAGGATCAGCACCTGTTTGAGTCCGGCGTGCGCTACTTCGCCTGACACCGGCTGGCCCGCTATCCGGCGTTCGAGCCGGATGACGGCTCAGACGCTCGCCCCGGTTTGATGAGACCACAGTAGAGACCCTTTGAGAAGGCAGTGTCCGCCTGACGGACGCTGCCTTCTGCTGTCGCGCGGGAAAGCACCGGCGCCTGCCTGCGGCCGGCTATACTGCAGCCGAGGTGATCGCCATGCCAGAGGTTTGCAGCCGCTCCCGAAACCAGCCAGCCCGCCTGTCGCCCGCCCGCAACCGGCCAGGCCGCCGGACGTTCCTGAAAGCCGCCCTGCTGGTCCTGTTGATGGGCAGCATGGTCCTCGGCATCTTCGCCCCCGCCGGCGCTCCGGCCATCCGTGCGGCCGGCGGCTGGAGCGATATCGGCATACCCCGGCCGCCGACCGACCAGGCCAGCTTCCTGGCCTACCTCGTGCGGATCGGGCAGCCCGTTTGCAGCCGAATCCACGGCTACCCGGCCAGCTACGACACGTTCCACAACTACAAGCTGCTGGTCTACGGCACGCCGGCGCAGGTGCCGAACAACCGCTACAGCGCCACCTGGCAGCAGTACGCCTACCTCGGCTTCTCCTACGACGAGCGCTCCGTGACCAATTCGCTGTTCCCGGACGACGCGCCCGGCGGCGTCACCCAGACCAATCCCATCAGCTGGGCGGAGCTCAGCCTCGGCAGCGCCGCGACGGCCTCCTGGCAGCGGCTGGACGAGCCGCGGCGGAACCTGCTCAAGTCGGTCCAGCTCTTCTATCGCGGCCAGCCCTTCGGCCTGATGACCTGCGGCAGCCTCGGCATCGACGAGTCGAAGGCCATCGTGCTGGCCCCGCCATCCTGGCATCTCGGTTCGGCGCTCTATACCGAGCATTATCTGCAGCGCAGCGGCTACCAGGAACGGCGCTACGCCACCTTCACCTGCAATGGCGGCGGCGGCGCGGAACTCGACTGCGTCCTTGAGGTGCTGACGCCGCCGGACAGCGACCAGGCCTATGCCTTCGAGCCCGGTCAGGACCAGCTTCACATCGCCTACCGGGTCACTGGCGGCATCCGCACCCTCACCGGCCTGGCCAGCGACGCCGACATCGTCCTGCGCGGCGTCGGCACCGACGATGGATTCCGCCATGGCAGCGGCCGCGGCCCCTTTGTCTATGAGGGCGTACGCGTGCTCGACCGCTCGATCCTCGCCGGCGCCGAGTCCGGCGTCGCCGAAATACGCGCCACCGCTTTCGTCGTCTCGGCCATGGGTGACATGGTTCTCCAGGAACAGGTCCATTACCTGCCGCTGCGCGCCCCCAAGGCGCCGGAGCCCCTGACGGTCGAAGCCAGCATCACCGGCTCGATCGGCTACTTCAGCGGCGCCCGCACCCTGGCTGGCCGGACCCTGGCCGAATCCGGGCGCCGCTTTCTCGGCCTGGAGACCGCCTGGCTGAATGTGCGCTTCAGCCGGCCGCCCGGTGCCTGGTCCTACACGTTCAACGGCGAGACGACAGGCGTTCCGGCCGCGGACGGCCAATGTGCGTTCCAGGTGCCTGTCCGGATGCCTCTTGGCCAGGACACCCTGGACTGGAGCGATGGCCGCTTGCGCCCGGCCCTCGGGATCACCATCAGCGCGACCGACCCCAAGACGGCGCAGATCGTCGGAACTCTGCTCGCCGGCATCGAGCTGACCGGCGACATCTATGACTTGCTCTACCTGCAGACAGCAAATTGAGCCGCCAGGCTCCGCGAACCGGGCGCCCGGATCCAGGAGCCAGAACCGATCGCCCGGAACCGTCAGCCCGGATCCAGGAGCCAGAACCGTCGCCTGGATCCGCAGGCCGGATCCGCCTGTTTTGTGGCCGCAGAAGCCTCTCCCGGGTTGTTCGCAAATCATAAAGCCTGCTGCCGGTGGATTTCTCGGCAGCAGGCTTTTGTGCGGTCAGGAGCAATCGGTTCGAACGATGGGCGTGACTGCCTGTCCGGTTCGGCCGATCGGTTCAGCGAATCGGATCAGAACAGGGAGGAGCGGTAGAAGCTGGCGTCCGTCTCGGGCATGATCGGAACCGGCTCGCGGGCTGGTTCTGCGGCCGCTGCATCCGTCGCTACCGCCTTCGCAGGGGCTTCCATCTTTGCAGGAGCTGCTGCATCCGGCACCGCTGTTTTCGGCGCGGCTGTTTCCGAGGAAAGCTCTGCCGCATCCGGCTCGACCGGCCACGGATCGCGAATCAGGTCGAGGAACGGTTCCGGCGATGGCATCATCGGTCCAGCCGACGAGGGCATCGTGGGGATGGGGCCAGTTCCGGCGCTGACCGGCGGCAGCTTGACCGGGCCGGTCTGGAAGCGGGGAGCAGCTTCGGCT
>CAYOHO010000207.1:0-4692 GCA_964403755.1 uncultured Oscillospiraceae bacterium | reverse complement strand
TGATCGGCGCGGCCATGAAGCGCCGCTTCCGCAAGCTGGCGCGGACCGGGCTCGGCACGCTCAATTTCATCGAGAACAACCAGGAGGACCGGATCGCTGCCTACTTCATCTCTCGGGAGAAATGGGCGCAAATTCCGCCGTTTGCCGAAATGCGGCATTTTGCGGACTGGGACACGGTTGTCCATATCGACCATGGCTATGACGAGGAGAAGCCGGAGGCGGAGCTGACCCTGGCCGATGTCCAGGGTGCCGCGCGCTTCCGGGGCGGCGCCTGCACGAGCCCGACGATGACGACCGGCGACTGGCGCACGCCGCTGGCGTTCACCTGCGCCTTCGGCCACGCCTTCACGGGCAGCCCGAGGCTGATCCTGGAAGCCGGGCACTGGTGCCCCGTGTGCGAGCGCGAGAGCTGGAACTACCATGAGATCGCCAAGGTCAGCCCGTTTTTCGCCCAGGTCTGGTATCCGCTGCACGACCGCAATGAGCCCTCCCGGGTCTACCCCAAGACGGTCAGCGAGCTCGACGTCGACCTGGAGGCTTAAGCCCCCTGGATAGCCTGGACAGCCTGAATGGTCTGGCCTGCACGCCAGGCCAGACAAGCCTGCACGCCGGGCCGGCCTGGTTCTGCCGGCACCAGCCGGCGCTAGAGCGTATGGCTGATGTGCCAGTTCACCGAGCCTTCGATCTCATCGATCCAGAGGTCAAGTGAATAGCTGACCCGGACACTGGCGCTCACCTGCCAGGCCTGGCCGGAAGACCCGACCAGCTCGCCCGTGGCATCGAGGTAGAAGCCGATGATCGGGTAGCGTTTGCCGGCCACCTTGATGCCGCCCTCGACACCGCCATTGAGGATCACCGTCAGCCGGAACAGCTGCTCGTCGAAGCGGTAGATGCCGTCGGCGGCGGCATAGAGGTAGGCGCGCACGTAGACCGGTGAGATCACCCCGTCGTTGTCGAAGCTGAAGAACACCTGTGCCTTGATCCAGCTGTCCTCCGGCACCTCCGACCGCCGGTAGCCGATGCCGAAGCCCATTTCCGCCAGGGAGGCGGTGGTGGCCTTGAGCGGCTGCGGGTAGCCGACCAGCAGCTCCCAGAACACCGGGTTCATCTCGAAGCCGGCCTCGCCGCTGACCGTGAACGTGTAGCACGGGATGTCATAGAGGACGGTGTTGAACTTGAAGCGCCGTTCCGGGTGGTAGTAGCTGATCCGCGTATAGCCGGCGTTGATGAAGCCTTCGCCCTTGGCCAGCGCCGCGACGTCGACCGGGGCGTAGAGATCGCCGCCCGAATCGAAGGCCGGCCCGGTCTCGACCACGATGTAGGTGTTGCGGACATCGCAGATCGGGATCGAGATGTCGGCGTAGCCGATCGCGAAGTAGAGGTTGCAGGTTGAGGCGAAGAAGAAGTTCGGGTCGGAAGCGGTGCTGACCGTCATCTGGTCAATGGCATCGAACAGGGCGCCGTCGCCCTTGGGGATGGCGTAGCGGCCGTCCGCGCCCTTCGGCAGGTTGATGTTGTAGCCGAGGATGCCGACGATCTGGTTCATCTTGCCATAGTAGAAGTTGATGCCGTCGGGCGAGTTGTAGTAGGAGCCGAGGGCGAAGAAGTAGCGGATGTTCTTCTCGTCATAGCCGAAGCGCGTCTTCGAGTGGACGCTGTAGCCGGCCAGGTCGCTGATCGTGTTGAACGCCATGTCGAGCGTGTCGCATTCGTACTCGATCACCTTTTCGTTGTCGGGCCACACCTTGGGCTTGACCTTGCCGCTGAACTTGACGAACTCGGTGAAGGTGAAGTCCATCCGCGACTCCGAGTCGTCATAGCGGATCTCGGGACGGGTCATGGCGCTGCCGATGACGACCCGGTCGAAGGCGTCGTCCGTGTCCATGCTGAGCGTGTCGGCCAGCTGCATGCCGCCGGCCAGGGTCAGGCTGCTGCTGTAGAACGCGACGGTGCCGCCGGCCAGCGCCGGCTGGCCGGAGAGGCGAAGCGAGCGCAGCGTGCCCTCGGCGGTGACCGGCATCAGCTGCGCGATGTTCACATCGGTGCGGGTCGCCTCGAAGACCAGGCCGCGCAGCTGGATCGGGAAGTCGTGGAACTTGACCTGGAGCGGGGTCGAGAACAGCGCCCGGCCGTAGGCCTGGCCGGGATTGCCGGCCTTGGTGAGCTTCTCCATGTCGGCCGGGACGATGAGTTCCGTGAAGGCGAGGTCGGTGAAGGCGAGCTTGCCCGGGAAGCTGATGTCCAGCGTGCCGCTCATGTGCAGGCCATCCGGCATCAGCTGGCCGCCGCTGATCTTGACCAGCATCTGCTTCGTCCCGGACGGATCGATCTTCTCCGTCTCGGCGACGGTGCAGATCAGCTTGCCCACCTTCTGGCCGCTGTTCGGGTCCTGGTTGGTGTAGAGCTTGACCTTCACCTTCTGGTAGCCGAAGAGCGGGATGCCAAGCTCGCCGTTCATCTCCAGGTTGACCTTGTTGCCGTACAGGTCAATCATGCAGTCGAAAATGCGAACATCGCGGAAATTGCCGAGCTCGCTGCCGAAGTTGGCCGGCGTGCCCTCGGCGTTGTACGTGAGGTTCTGGTAGCTGATGCCGTTCAGGTCATAGAGCAGCTCGCCAGGGGTCAGCCCGAAGGCGATCGGCTTGTCGCTGTCGTTGCGGACATAGGCCGGCGGCAGGGCCAGACGGCCTTCCTTGACGATGATGCCCAGCCAGCTGCTGCCCTGGGTCTCGGCCGGCGCCTGGGCCGAGACGAAGCCCTGGCGGTCGAGGTCGACCGCGACATGGCCGGGTGTCACCTGGATGGCGCTGTCCGCTGGCTCGCCGGCATTGCCAACAAGGGCCGGCGTCATGGTCGTGTCTGTGACGAGGAAGCCCTGTCCGCCCCAGCTGGTAACGCTGAAGGGAACGGTCGAAAGCTTTGGCCACAGGGCCTGGCTGGCCGGCAGGACGAGCAGCGACGTACCCTGGATGCGCGTTCCCAGATAGGCGATCGACTCGTCCAGCTCCTGGGCCTCGGCGGCGCTGAGCGATCCGGCGATGCTCGTCACCGGTGCCGTCCGGGCCGGCTCGACGATGCCGGACGGCAGGAAGCGGTCAAATCCGGCCAGCTGGCCGGCGGCAGCCGGACTGAGGCGGGTGGCCGAGCCGGGGGCGACGTAGGTGTCGTTGAACGTCTGGAAGGGCAGGACCAGCCGGCCCTGGATGCTGCTGGCGGCCTTGTTCACCGTGCCGTCGCGATAGGCCAGGGTCGAGGCGCCGGCCTGCAGGCCAAGCCCGGCCGGGACGACCAGGCGCAGCGTCTGCGTCTGCCTGAGGCTGAGTGTGCCGTTGAGCCGGCCGGCGGCGTCGAAGGTGACGCGGCTGTACTCGTAGCTGAGGCCGCCGTTGTCGAGCGTCTCGAGGCCGAGGCTGACGGTCGCGCTGCCGCGGGTGAGGGCGATGAGGCTGCCGCCGTTGGTCTGCTGGTTGAGCGAGAGGATGGCGTTCGCCGACGGCGCGAAGACGACCAGGCCATAGCGGAAGCCGGGCACATTCGCGACGCTGAGCACGCCCTCGGCGCTGATCTGGGTTGCGGGGAAGCGGATGGCGAACAGGTCGCCCGCCAGGTTGCGGGCCGCGCCGCCGGAGCCGCTGCCGCTGCTGCCGCTGCTGCCGCTGCCGCCGGAGCCGTCCGCGCCGGACGGCGCCTGGAGATAGCCGTCGACGGTGCAGATGCCGGTTGCGGCCGGCAGGGAGAGATGGCTGAAGGTGATGCCGGTCTTCGGCAGATAAACGGCCTTGTCGATCGCAGCGGTGCCGCGGACCATGACCGCCCCGCGTGACGGGGACAGGGCAGCGGTGCCGCTCAGGGCGGCATCGCGGATCTGGACGGTGAAGGCCTCGTCATTGCCGAACGAGAGGGCGGCCGTGCCGCTGAGGGCGCCCTGCTGGCCGGTCAGTCGCGCGTTGCGCAGCGTGAAGGCGCCGACGGTCAGGGTGTCAAAGGTCTGGACCGCCGGCGGTGTCGGCGTCGGCGAGGGTGTGACGATCGGGACGGTCGGAACCGTGATGACCGGCGGCCGGATCGTCACGGCCAGCGGAATGATGGCGCCGGGCGATCCACCGGACAGGGCGCCGGGCGTTCCGGAGAGCGCCATCCCGGCGTCGGGCGATCCGTTCTCAGGCAGCAGGGCCAGGCTGGCATTGCCGCTGCTGCTGGCGAGGAACGGCAGGGAGGCGTCCTTGATGACGAAGGCCGGCGCCTCACGCACCAGGACCGCCTCGGAGAAATCGGACAGGTAGCCGGCGGTGTCGACCACCTTGACGCGGTACCAGTTGAAGGCGGCGCTGTCCGCCGATTCGTCGCGCCATTTCGGTTCGTCGAGTAAAGGGCTGGCCTGGTAGAAGGCGCCGTTCTGCTCGCTGCCGCGGTAGACGATGTAGCCGGCGACAAACTCGCGGCTCTCGCTCCAGGTGAGTCCGGGATCCTTTGCCTGGTTCCAGGCCAGGCTTGGCTTGCCGCCGGAAACGGCGCCCTTGAGGCCGGTGACCGGCTCGAAGGGCTGCGCCTTGCGTGGGGTGGCCGTGACCGGCATCGGCCGGCCGGAGGCCAGATTGTCGTCGTTGACCGCCTGGACGGTGTAGTTGTAGGTGTCGCCGAACTTGACCCGGTCGTCGACCAGCTTGAAGGCGCCGGTCGGATTGTCGCTGG
>CAYOHO010000206.1:0-4701 GCA_964403755.1 uncultured Oscillospiraceae bacterium | reverse complement strand
CGGCCTTGGTCGTCGCGGTGGTGGCCGAAGCGGTTGTGGCGGCGGCGCCGCAGGCGGTCAGGGCTGCAAGCAGCAGGGTGAGGGTGAGGATCAAGGCAGCCAGGCGGGCGCCCTTGCGGCTATTCAGTGTATTCATGATGGAATCTCCTTCATTCTTGACATCGGGCGCTCGGCCCGTGCATTCAGTTCGGGAATCTGGCTGTCGGCCTGGAAGGCCGGCACGGCCTGCCGGTATCCGGCAGTCGCGCTGCCCGTGCCTTGAATCCTGGCATCAGGCGCGCGGTCTGTGCCTTCAGCTGCGGGTCTTCTTGTCCAGCCGGCGGGCGAAGGCGTTGCCGGCCGCCTGGATCAGCTGGACCAGGAGAATGAGCAGGACGATGGTGACGAACATGACGTCTGTCTGATAGCGGTGGTAGCCGTAGCGGATGGCGATGTCGCCGAGTCCGCCGCCGCCGATCGCACCCGCCATGGCTGAATAGCCGACCAGGGTGATGGCCGTCAATGAGAGGCCGCGCACCAGGGCCGGCAGCGCCTCCGGAACCATGACACCGAAGACGATGCGGCGCAGCGAGGCGCCCATGGCCTGCGACGCCTCGATGACGCCGGTCGGGATCTCCTTGAGCGCGCTCTCGGTCAGCCGGGCGACAAACGGTACCGCGGCGATGACCAGGGGCACGATCGTGGCATTGACGCCGAGCGAGGTGCCGACCACCAGACGGGTGAACGGGATCAGGGCGATCATGAGGATGATGAACGGAATCGATCGCCCGATATTGATGATGCCTTCAAGAACGGTGTGGAGCCAGCGGTTCGGCTGCAGCAGGCCACGATCCGTGACCACGACGAGGATGCCGACCGGCAGGCCGATGACGTGGGCCATCAGGGTCGAGGCGGCCACCATCCAGATGGTTGCGGCGGTCCCCTCAAGCAGGAGTGCGCCGAAGCTGTCAAGGAAGTTCCGGAGCCAGTCAGACAGCGCAGCCATGGGCGGTTTCCTCCGTGTTCAGCAGCTGGCGCGTCAGCTCGGACCGGGCGCTGCGCACCAGGTCGGCAACCGGGCCGGTCTCGACGATATGGTTCTGGGAAAGCACCGCCATATGGCGGCAGATGCGGCGGACCACGCTGATCTCGTGCGTGATCAGGATGATTGTGACGCCAAGCTTGCGGTTGATGTCCTGGAGCAGGTTGAGGATCTGGGTTGTCGTCAGGGAGTCGAGGGCGGACGTCGGTTCGTCGCAGAGAAGGATTTCCGGCTGGCTGGCCAGCGCCCGGGCGATCGAGACACGCTGCTGCTGGCCGCCGGAGAGCTGGGCCGGGTAGGCGTCCGCCTTCTCGGCCAGGCCGACCAGTTCCAGGAGTTCGGCCACGCGGCGTTCACGCTCCGGCCGGGCGACCTTGGCGATCTCCAGGGGAAACGCGATGTTGCGAGCGACGGTGCGCTGCATGAACAGGTTGTAGTCCTGGAAGACGACGCCGAAGCGGCTGCGGAACGCCTGCAGCTGGCGGCTGTCGAACCGGGTGATATCGGTGCCGTTGACCAGCACCGCGCCCTCGGTCGGCCGCTCCAGCAGGTTGATGCAGCGGATCAGGGTGCTCTTCCCGGCCCCGGACAGGCCGATGATGCCGAAAATGTCGCCGGACCCGATGGTCAGGCTGACCCGGTCGAGCGCCTTGACTTCCGGTGCGCTGCCTCTGGCAGGATAGATCTTGGTCAGATCGCGTATTTCGATCACAATGGCTTCTCCATAAAAAAAGCAGGAATCCGTAGACCCTGCGCCGAACAGACAAATGCAATCCAGCAATTCAGGGTCGACACATTCGCGTCGTCATCATGCGGCGGCACATCCAGCGGTACATCTCGATGCGGTTGTCGATGCTGCGTTCTGTCACTGGGTGCTGCCTCCTTTCCCATAGCCTACTAAAACAGTAGAGGATACCTGACGACTTGCGAGCGTTATATCATAGCGCGGCGCCGCTTGTCAATGAATTTCGGCATAATCGCTCCTGCCGAATCTGCATGCGTGAGTCAGGTTACGAATTATGGTGGGACCATTCCGGCATAATCCATCCTGACGCCTGTTGGCGGGGCCGGTGCTTCTGCTATACTGGCTTTAGGCATCCGTGCGGCGTCTCGGGCCTTCGGGCGAATCTGGAGGTTTATGCGCTGGAGGCACATGAGGAGGTTTATATGGAAACGGTCATCCACAACCAGAACCTGTCTGTGACGATCAGTTCCCTGGGCGCCGAGGCCATGGCGATCGAACGCAAGGATCTTGGCTGCGCATACCTGTGGCAGGGCGATGCCCGCTTCTGGGGCGGCCGCTCACCGGTCCTCTTCCCGATGGTCTGTGCCGCCATGAATGGCGAGATCACGGTCGACGGCCAGAAGCACGCCATCGGCAACCATGGCTTCGCCCGCAAGACCGAGTTCGAACGGATCGCGGCCGATGAGGGCCGGGCGGTCTTCCGCCTGCTGTCGGATGAAGCCACTCTGAAGATGTATCCCTTCCGCTTCCAGCTGACCCTTGACTATGCCGTGACCGGGAATGCCCTTACGATCGACTACGAAGTGCTGAACACCGACGACCGGGAGATCCATTTCCAGATCGGAACCCATCCCGGCTTCAATGTGCCGCTAGAGCGCCATCTGGCCTTCGAGGACTACCGCCTCGAGTTCGAGCAGCCGGAAACCCTCGAGCGGCGCTTCCTCAACGCCGCCAATGTCCAGATCCCCGATCGCCAGGAAACCCTTGGGCCGGACCTCCGGGAACTGCCGCTGACCCGCGGGCTTTTTGCGGCCGGCGCACTCGTCTTCCCGTCGGTGCGCTCGCGCAGCATCACGCTGCGCTCGGCCAAGGGCAGCCGCGGCCTGACCGTCCGCTATGAGAACCTGCCGCAGCTCGGCATCTGGCAGGCCAAGGATGCACCCTTCGTCTGCATCGAGCCCTGGCACGGCCTCGCTGACCGCGACGGCTTCACCGGCGAGTTCAAGAACCGTGAAGGCATCGTCAGCCTGGCACCGGGCGAATATTTCCGCTGCCGCCTGGGCATCGAGACGTTCTGAGCGAGCCTTTCCACCTGATCAGCAGAAGGCAGCAGCCGGTACTGTGCGACCGGCGGCTGCCTTCTTTCATTCGCGATTTAGCTGTTCAGGATCAGGATCTTCGGGAATCGAGTCTGTCTCCTGCCGCTGGGCAAAGAAGGCGACGCCATCCTCGGCAAAGCGCTCGATGATGTCGTCAAAGCCGCGCCCGTTGGGTTCGCCCGGGACCAGGCCGGCCATCACATGGGCAGCCGTCGACTCGAGGCGTCCAATGACCGATGGCTCCAGGACCAGCGGGCCATGCGAGGCATAGACGATGTCAAAATC
The DNA here is from genome assembly GCA_964403755.1 of uncultured Oscillospiraceae bacterium. Taxonomy (GTDB): domain Bacteria; phylum Bacillota; class Clostridia; order Saccharofermentanales; family UBA5734; genus JAXGXQ01. Next base: position 1,331 of record CAYOHO010000206.1, on the reverse strand, counting down.
GCCGGCCCGCGCCTGCAGCTTTCGCATGCTGGCACGAAAAGCCTCGAAATTCCGTCCCTGGCCGAACATGAAGATCGTGCTGGCCTGGATGCTGTCGCCGCCGATCAGGAAGCGGTGGCGGCGCTCCAGCAGGGCAACGCTGCCCGGCGTGTGGCCGGGAATCAGGATTGGCTCGAAACGGAAACGGCCGATATCGATGGCGTCGCCTTCCCAGAGCGGCTCCATGGGCACGGTGCGGTCATTGCGCTGGGCGTAGTAGCCCATCTCGGATGGATGCATGAAGCGCCGGTCGAAGTCAGCGGCGTGGCCAACGTGGTCCGAATCGGCATGCGTGAACACGGTGATGACCGGCAAGGCGGTGACCGAGGCGACGGCAGCCTTCAGGTCGCCTTCGCCCAGGCCGGAGTCGATCAGCAGCGCAGCCTGTTCACCGACGGCGAGGAAGCAGCGGACATAGACCTGATCGATGCTGTACAGGCCTTCACGGATGGGGATGACCTTGAATTCCGGCATGGCAGGTTCCTCCTTTGCAATGCGGCTTGCTCCTGTTCCATCTGGCAGACGGGTTCTCAGGCAGTTGCGGTGCTGCGTTCAGCCTGGCTGTCCGGTGCAATGGGAACCGTCTGTCGACGGGTATAGGGGAAATAGGCAGCATCGTCCTTGAGTAGATGGCCCATGATGATCTCGTTGACGATGAAGGCGAAGGACTCGCCGGGCAGCAGGGTCTCGGCAGAAGCATGCGCCCGAAAGGCGGTGGCTGCCTGGACCAGCTGATGATGGATCGCTGCATGGCTTTCGAGCCCGGGATAGCCCAGTGATTCCAGAATATGCTCCTCAGCCGTGAAATGCCGGACCAGATGCCGGATGATCCGGTCGACCTGGGCAAGCAGGGCATCACGATCAGCATTGTCCACAGTCATCGCGATCAGCTCGTTGCCCAGCGACAACAGGCTGTGGTGATGGGCATCGATCTCGGTGTGGCCGCTGTTCCACTGCTCGTTCCAGACAAGCTGGACAAAGCCTGGCGCAAGGGGATTCTCGATCCGCCCGGCAACGACAACCTGGTTGCGGCCCTGTGACTTGGCTTCATACATCGCCTCGTCGGCACGGGTCAGGAGCTGCTCGACCGATACGCCAGGCTGCCAGCCTGCCACGCCAATGCTGACCGTCACCTGCAGCGATGTGCCGTCGGTCGCCATGGCGAAGGCGGTCTGCTCGACGCTGCGGCGCAGGCGCTCGGCCGCCCCGGCAGCGTTTTCCGGTTCCTGCTCCGGCAGGATGACGACAAACTCCTCGCCGCCGAATCGCCCGGCGAAGTCCAGGCTGCGAAT
>CAYOHO010000205.1:0-4710 GCA_964403755.1 uncultured Oscillospiraceae bacterium | reverse complement strand
CACAGCCGGAAGTGGAGCCGTTGGTTGATGTTGTCGCGGTTTTTTTGGAAGGCGATGTCGTGCGGATGGCCGCGGTAATAAAGCGGGCTCACGGGGGTGCCGTTCGCGCTCTACAGCAGCGACGGCTGCTTCGCCACCGCAACCAGCGGCTACGACGAGGAGCGCGCCCGGGAGTCCGGCATCTGCATCGAGGAAGGCTGGCGCCTGTTCGGCAAGTTCATCCGGGGCGAAAAGATCGAGGACTGCTGAGGGACGATAAAGGGCGACAGGGCCAAGGGCCGATGAGGTCGGAGGGACGACAGGACCGAGAAAGCATTGCGAGGGGTGGCGGCGACGCCATCCCTCTTTTTAATGGCTGGCGGGCGCTGGCGGGCGCTGGCGGGCGGTTCTGGACGTCCGGTCCCTGCAGATTGCGGCGCAACGTGTTATCCTAGAGAAAAGATTCGCTGCCGCACTTAACTGAGATTGACATGAAGAGGATGACGTCAATGGATAGCAGCCTGCAGTCCCGCATCGACCTGTTCCTGAGCAACGAGGCGGCCGCCCGCGAGGGCTTCCGCTGGCAGAATGCGCTCATCCGCCGCCTGGCCGCCCTGCTGTTCGCGTCGGAGAACCGATCGCTCGACGTCGAGGCGGTGCGGGGCTGCCATGCGCAGATCAAGGCCGCCACTGGCCTGTTTTCGACCTTCCGGGGGAACTCGGCGCTCAGTGCCGCAACGATGCTGGCCCTGTCGTCCGATCCGCAGCGCCTGCTCGACGACGCGCTGACGGTCTACGAGCAGCTCAAGCGCGCCGGGTTCTGCCCTTCCGATTTTCTGGTGACGGCGGCGTTGCTCATTGCCCAGCACGCCCGCGAAAGGGCCAGCCGGAAGCAGCAGGAGCATGATGCCGTCGGGCCGGCGGCGGACGTCTACTGGCAGGATGCCAGCGTCCTCGACCCCTTCAGCCCGGTTGTGGCGCGGACACGGTCCTTCTATGAAGGCATGAAGCAGGCGCACTGGTTCATCACCGGCCAGGACGATACCATCTTTGCAGCCATGCTCGGACTATCCGACCTTGACGTCGACGAAGGCGTCGCGCGGGTCAGCCAGTACTTCGATGACTTGCGCCCGGAGTTCTGGGGCGGCAACAGCGTGCAGGCGCTGGCCCAGGTTCTGGCGCTGGGCGGGCCGGCCGAGGGCCTGTCCATCCGGGTGCTGAACCTGGCCGAAGGGTTCCGCAATGCCGGGCTGCGCCTCGACCGGGCCCACACTCTGTCCACGCTGGGCGTCCTGGCGCTGCTGCCGCAGGACCGGGACTCGGTCGTGCATGCGGTCTGGGATGCCTATGACTACCTGCATCAGCAGCCGCACTTCGGCGCTTGGTCGCTGGGCAAGGAGGAGCGGCTGCTCTATGCCGCCTCCCTGTTCGCGATCGATTCGGCGACGGCGATTGCCAAGGGGCTGCTGCCTTCAACCCTGACGACCAGCATCACCAGCATCATCATCGCCCAGCAGGCGGCCATGGCTTCGGCAATTGCAGCCTCGACCGCCGCTTCGGCATCGGCATCCTCGGCCCACGGCTGAGGGAGCGGCGGAGGATCGCGGGCTGCGGGAGGCGCGCGGCGGAGGGTTGCGCGCGGCGGCGAACGCCGGGCGATCGGTTCTAAAGGATGAAATCAAGTAGATTTGGCGGAGGTTATGGCATGGAATTGATCTCGATCTGGGAGCGGCGGAACAAGGTGGTGCGCCAGATTCTGTTTGGCGCACTGATGCTGCTGATCAGCGTCTACATCGTGATCGGCGGTCTGCGCAACGGCGAAATCGTCTACACGGTGGTCGGCATGCTGGGCGTGCTCCTGTTCAGCGCCTCCTTCATTTTCGTGCTGCGCGGCCTGTTTGTCCGCCGGCCGCTGATGACGCTCAGCGACGACGGCATCAACGACACATCGACGATGTACAGCGTCGGCCTTGTCCGCTGGGAAGAGATCGAGTCGGTGACGCTGGTGCGGCGCTTCCGGCAGACATTCGTCGACATTGCGGTGCGCGATGAGGACACCATCGTCCGGCGGCAGTCGCCGCTGCGCCAGCTGATGCTCAAGTTCAGCACCGATCCGAAGCGGCCGCTCGTGTCGATCCCGCTCGGGACCGCCGAGCTGTCGGTGGATGAGGTGCGCGACTTGCTCGAGAAGCAGCTGGCAGCGCATGGGCGGAAGCTGATGCTGGAGGGCGGCTGATATGGAGCGGCGTTTTCGCATCCAGCTCAGGCGCAACGGCTTCGGGCCGCTGAAGCGCCTGCATCTGAGCATCCGCGGCCGCTGGCTGAACCTGGTCCTGACGCGCTGGAAGCTGCGGCGCTAGGCGCCGGCGAAGGGATGAAGCCGGGCTGGGCAAGGACGATTGGATGAGGCCGGGCTGGGCAAGGCCGATTGGATGAGGCCGGGCCGGGCAAGGCCGATTGCATGAGGCCGGGTGTGGGTCAAGCTGAGAGGATAAGGCCGGGCTGATCGGAAGCCGGCCTGTGAGGAGCTGACTGTGGCGACCATCTACTTTCCGAGCTGCCGGTTCACGGCTCTGTCGCCGGAATCCAGCTGGAAAACTTCAGAATACATCCGACGGCACTATGGCTGGAAGGTCGTCGGCTGCTGCCGGCCGGGCCATCGCGAGCTGACCGGTGCGGACACCGCCATCTGCATCTGCAACACCTGCGCTGCCATCTGCAGCGAAGATTCGGCCGCCCAGGTGATTTCCATCTGGGAGCTGCTGCTGACCGACCGCGCGTTCCATTTTCGCGACCTGAACGGCGAACGGCTGGCGCTGCAGGACTGCTGGCGCGCCCACGACAAGCCCGAGGTCCAGGATGCCGTGCGTGAGATTCTCCGGCGCATGCATGCGGACGTCGTCGAGCTGCCCGAGAATCGCGAGCGGACGCGCTTCTGCGGCACGAGCCTGCTGGATCCGCTGCCGGCGGAGAACGCCCGGCTGGCACCGCGGCGGTTTGTGCAGAATGCGCCGGGCGTGTTCCAGCCCCATTCGCCGGAAGACAAGGTGCGCCTCATGCAGGCCCACGCCGCTGCCATACCGGCGGACAAGGTTGTCTGCTACTGTGTGCCCTGCACGCAGGGCATCCGGCAGGGCGGCAAGCAGGGGATCCACCTGATGGACCTGATCTGGGGGATCGACGGCTGAATCGATATCAATAGTTATTCAACAGAGATTCAATGGATATACAATGGATATGCAAAGCATATTCTATGGATATTCAGATGACAGACGGAGGAATCAGCGGTGATCTGGCTGGCTATTGGCACTTCCCTGCTCTTCGCGCTCATGATCACGGGCATCGGGATCCTGTTCACCCGGCGCCCGCCCAGCAGCATCAACTTCTGGTATGGCTACCGCACCGCCCGATCGATGAAAAGCCAGGCCGCCTGGGACTTCGCGCAGCGCTACGCCGGCCACGTCTGGATCCGGAGCGGACCGCTGATGGCGGTGGTCTCGGCGGTTCTGATCGCCCTCTTCGGCCAGGCATCCTGGTTCGAGTGGTTCTATCTCGTGCTGACGTTTCTGCAGCTCGCGATCATGATGGTGGTCATCCCGATGACGGAACGCGAGCTGGGGCGCCGCTTCGACCGCGATGGCAATCCGAAGGCCTGAGAGCTGCTGCATTGGCGGATCGGGTGCGCTCAAGCCGACGGCCTGAGGTCTTTTGCATTGGCCGATCGGGTGTGCTCAAGCCGACGGCCTGAGGTCTTTTGCATTGGCCGCTGATGCAGTAAAATGAAGATGTCGAATGCTTCGGCGCAGACCACAGCTGCAGCCCGGGCGATCGGTTTTCCCAATTTGGAGGAGGTGTGGCCGATGTCTTTCGAGCAGCGGGGCAGACCCGTTTCCAATGATTCACGACATGGCAGCAGCCGCGTGAAGCCCCCGATTCATGCGAACCTGTCTGCCAAGCAGAAGAAGCACTTGCTGCCGCCGCATCCCTGGCAGCACGGCCAGAATCCGGTTCCGCCGGCGAGTCATCCGGGGCCGGAAGGTCCGGCACACGAATCCTCCGACTGACAGGGCAGATCCGAACAGAAACTGACAGGAACTGGCGCCGGGCGGGGCAGCCCGGGGTCAGCCGATCAGGAAGCAGCCACACGAAGCCGTGCACGAACCATGCGCGGCTTTTTCCATGTCTGGTGGGACGGCTACGGTCGGGCGGCCCTTTCGATGGCCTGGATGAGTGCGTCGATGCGCTTCTGGCGGGTTTCGGGCCGCTTGGCGTCCTCGATCCAGAAAACATACTGGATCTTCATCGAGGGCGCCCATTTCTCAAAAGCGGGCCAGACGGCTGGATTGGGCGCGTTCTTCAGGGCATTGGCCAGGTAATCGGGGATCGCGGGCTCTTCGCGGGAGTTATAAGCGGTCTGCCAGCGGCCGCTCGCCTTGCCGGCCTCGACGGCGGCCAGCCCGGCTGGGGCCATCTCGCCGGCGGCGATGAGGGCTTCGGCCTTCTCGCGGTTGTTGAGGGCCCAGATGCTGTCCGGCTTGCGCGGGGAAAAGCGCAGGACAAAGTGCGTCGCACCAAGGCTGTACATCCGGCTGTCGATCCATCCGAAGCGGACGGCCTCGGTGACGGCATCGGCGAGGTGGATGCCCTCGGTGGCGGCGGGTGTCGTGGGCGTGGCGGGGGAGCATTTCACCGCGGGCCTGGACATGCCCAAGTTCTTTGGCCCCAAGGCAA
>CAYOHO010000204.1:0-4749 GCA_964403755.1 uncultured Oscillospiraceae bacterium | reverse complement strand
GGAGATGATTTGCTTTAGAAACATATTATTCGCGATTGATACAAATTGCAGGCAAATGAACTGTGTACTTTGTCATCTTAACAGGACGAATTTCCATCAATGGTAAAATCTTCAGTCGTTTTTGAATGGTTTTGGATTTGCTAATTATTGGCTTTTCCCAAGGATCTTAATGCCAAAGAAGAACCACTCGGCTCCGCTTTTACAATTGTGAACGGGTGTGATATTGAATCATCTGAACAGCCCCTGCCAGTTCACGTGGCCCATTCACTGCCTTCACCAGCGGTCGCGGTGGATCCGTTCCGGGTTGAACCGGTTGGCCGGGTTCTTCTGCTCCGCCGGATAGCCGAGCGGCAGGATTCCGAGCGGGATGACCGACTCCGGCAGGCCGAGCAGCTGCTTCAGCGGCTCGACCCGGTCAGCCATCGGGTAAACGCCGACCCAGACCGAGCCCAACCCGAGGTCTTGCACCGTCAGGAGCATGTTCTCGGCGGCGGCCGAACAGTCCTGAACCCAGAAGCCCCGGTAGCGCTCGAGTGCTGTGTCGCCGCAGACGACGATGGCGCAGTCGGCGCCGTGCAGCATCTGGGCATAGGGGTGGAAACGGGTGATCGCCTCCAGCGTTGCCCGGTCGCGGATGACAACGAAGTGCCAGGGCTGTTCGTTGCCGGCGGATGGCGCAGCCATGCCGGCCCGGAGGAGTGTCTCGATGGTTTCGTCAGTCACCGGCTGGCCGGTGTACTTGCGGATGCTGCGGCGGTTGAAGATGGCATCGATCATAGGGGGCCTCCTGCCGGTTCATTTCCGGCGCTTGTCGGGATGGTCGGGCCGGTCGAATCGGGCCGGCGCCTGTCGGGATGGTCGGGCCGGTCGAATCGGGCCGGCGCCTGTCTGCCGGCCGCCGTTCAGGTGTCGGCCCGGGAGCGGCGCTCCTTGAAAAGCAGTGGCTTCATCTCGAAGCGGCGGTCCATCTGACGGATGAAAAAGCCGACGAGAGTGCCGTTGAACAGGCCGGCGACCACGGTGCCCGGCCCGATGCCGGCCAGACGCCGGAGCACGAAGGCGATGAACAGCAGAGAAATGGTGAGGCTCGTCAGGTCGAGGATGGTCTTGCCGCGGGCGACGGGCACGCCCTTCAGGCGCGCCATCTCGCTGACGATCAGTTCGTACGGCCCGGGCGGCAGGCCGCATTTGATGAAGCTGGAGATGCCCGTAGCGAGCAGGAACCAGCCGCAGAGGAACCAGACGATCCGGATCGGGAGCTGGCTTTCCGGCAGGAGCGACCAGAGTGCCTTGAACAGGTCGTTGCAGACGCCGTTCAGCAGCGAGACAACCAGCGAGAAGAGGTAGAAGCGCTCGAAGTTCCGCGTCAGCGCCATGGACAGCAGGATCACGACCACGAAGGAAATGAAGGTCCAGGTGCCAAAGGTCAGCTGGGGGAACTGGAGGCTGAAGACATAGGGCACGGAACTGACAACAGATACGCCGAGGCCGGAGCGCGCCATCAGGGTCATGCCGGCTGAGCCGAGCACGATTGCTGCCAGAAGCAGCAGCTCGCGATAGACGATGAAGGTGCGGCTGCGGGTGCCCGGGTCCCCGGCGGCGGCTGACGGTGCGCTCATCTGCGGTCCTCGCGATCGTCGTAAATACGCAATTATCGTAGCATCAAAACCGCCGGATTGCACGGCCCGCTGCCAGCCATGCCGGCTGCAGACATGGATGGGCCAGTGACGCATCCGGCGTGGCGGTTTCCGCTTGCCGACGAAACCCATGCGGCTCCGCCCGGTGACTTTTTCGTAACCTATCTGTATATAATTAGGCTCAAGGTTCGGGCAAAATAGTATCAACGGTCAGGACGTTGCCATGGAAATGCCTGACCGGACCGGCTGCAAGCCAGCCGGACCCCGATGGACACCAGAAAAATGGAGGATGGTTTCATGCAGTTTGCCAAGCATTATCTGATCACCCTGGTTGTTTTTACACTGATTGACCTGGTCTGGCTGCTGGTCATATCGAAACGGCTGTATCAGGAGAAGATCGGCCACCTGATGGCTGACACGGTCAACCTGCCGGCGGCCGCCATCTTCTACCTGCTCTACATCCTAGCCCTGGTCTTCTTCGTCATCAACCCGGCCGTCGACAAGAAGTCGGTCCTGTACGCGCTGGGCGCGGGCGCCTTTTTCGGACTCGTCGCCTATGGAACTTATGATTTGACCAACCTGGCGACGCTGAAGGGCTGGCCGGCTTCGCTGACGGTCATCGACCTCATCTGGGGCTCGTTCGTGACCGGCTCGACCTGCGCGATCACGACCTGGCTGAGCGGCAAGTTCTGAGAACGGAGCGATCAATTCCATGACAGACACGATCTCGAGTGCCAGCCTCTATAACGCCATCCTGACCGGGGCGGCCCAAACCCGCGAGCGTCAGGACGAGCTGAACCGCATCAACGTGTTCCCGGTTGTTGACAACGATACCGGCAGCAACCTGGCGCATACGATGGGCTCGATCATGAACCAGGCGCGGCCGCATGAGGATGTGCGCAACACGCTGCGGGAAATCGCGCGCTCGGCGCTGGTCGGTGCCCGCGGCAATTCCGGGGCGATCTTTTCCCAGTACTTCAATGGCCTCTACCTGGCGAGCCAGGAGAAGTCGCACCTGACCCTCCATGAGCTGGCGGCCTGTTTCCAGGAAGCGTACCTCAAGGCCTACCAGGCGATCGAAAAGCCGGTCGAGGGCACCGTCATCACCGTGATGCGGGCCTGGGCGGCCGGATTCCGCGATTCGCTGGAGACGCGCAAGACCCTGCCGGAGCTCCTGGAAGGATCCCTCTCGCAGGCCCGGCAGTCGCTGGACGAGACCACCAGCACGCTTCGCGAGCTCAAGAAGCTCGGCATCGTCGACGCCGGCGCCCTGGGCTTCTACTATTTCATGGACGGCTTCGTGCAGGCGCTGCTGGGCAAGAAGAGCCACATCCAGCGGCGGGCGGAGACGCCGGTCACGGCGGACCTGGCCGAGGACATCCACCAGTTCGGTGCGGCATCGGACATCCAGTACCGCTACTGCACGGAGGTTCTGCTCGAGTCGGACCGGCTCGACCTCGAAGGCATCCGGGCCGACATGAAGCCGCTCGGCGACTGTCTGCTCGTGACCTCGGCCGAGAACCTCGCGCGCGTCCACCTGCACACCAGCGAACCCTGGGAAGCCGTCCGGCGGGCGGCGGCCCGCGGCCGCATCCTCGAGCAGAAGGCCGACGACATGGTCTTCCAGCTCCTGCTCTCCGGCGCGCCGGAGAAGAAGACGGCGCTGGTCACCGACTCGATCGCCGACCTGCCGCCGGAGTACCTGCACCAGCACCAGGTGTTCCAGATTCCGCTCAATATCCTGGTTGACGGGGTGAACTACCTCGACAAAAGGACCATCGACAGCGCGTTCCTGAATGCGCACCTGGACAAGGCGTCGTCCGCCCAGCTGAATACGGAGCAGATCCACGCCTTCATCAAGCCGATCCTGCGCCGCTTCGAGAGCGTCCTAATCCTGGCCGTCTCCTCGGAGATGAGCGGCACCTACAGCCGGCTCCGCGAGGCGCTGGCGGCGCTCGGCGAGGACAGCGCGCGCACGGCCCTGATCGATACCAAGGTCAATTCCGGCGCCCAGGGCCTGCTGGTCCGCCGGGCGGTCGGCCTGATCGAGCGCGGCCTGCCCTTCGGCGAAATCGTCGCCGACATCGAGGCCGCGAAGCGCCGCGCCCGGATCCTGGTCAGTGTGGTCGACATCGAGCCGATGGCCCGCTCCGGCCGCGTCAGCGAGCGGATCGGCGACCTGCTGATCCGCCTGCGCTTCAAGCCGCTGGTCACGATCAACGCCGAAGGCAAGGGCACGATCAGGGGCGTCGCCTTCTCGGACCGGAAGAACTGGAAGCTGCTGCTCAAGATGCTGCGCGGCCGGCCGATGGAAGACTACGTCATCGTGCATGCCGACGCCGCCGAACGGGCGGAGGCACTGCGCCAGGAGATGGTCCGCCTGACCGGCAAGGAGCCGCTCTACGTCACGACCATTTCCTCGGTCGTGACCCTGTTCGCCGGCCGCGGCAGCGTTGCGGTCGCCTGGATGGAGAAGGAGCCGGCCTGATCCAGGCGCGGAGTCGGCTGGCGCTGAACCGTAAGCCGGCCTGGCCGGGCGGGAAGCCGGCACCGCAGATCGAGGCCGGCATGAAGGAGAGGGATCGCGCATGAACCACCTGATCATCCTTGGCGGCCTGCTGGCCTTTTTTCTGCTGACCTTCGCGGTCGCCCAGGCCCAGAAGAACAACGGCCTGATCGACATCGCCTGGGGGCTGGGGTTTGTCTTTTCGGCCTGGCTGTCCCTGCTGATCGGCCGCCCAGCCGGCTTCGTCCCGCTGCTGATCACGGCCTGCGTCACGATCTGGGGCGTCCGCCTGACCTGGCACCTGGCGCGGCGCAACCTGGGCAAGCCGGAGGACTTCCGCTACGCCCAGATGCGCGCGGACTGGAACCCGAAGACCTTCTACCTGCGGATGTTCGTGCAGATCTACCTGCTGCAGCTGGTCCTCAACTACCTGATCAACCTGCCGACGGTCGTGTCGAACCTGCAGGCTCCTGTGGCCTGGGGCGCCCCGGCGGCTGCCGGCCTGCTGGTCTGGGCGATCGGCTTCTGCTTTGAATCGGTCGGCGACCGCCCGCTGCGGGACTTCAAGGCCGACCCGGCCAACCGCGGCAAGCTAATGACCACGGG
>CAYOHO010000203.1:0-4759 GCA_964403755.1 uncultured Oscillospiraceae bacterium | reverse complement strand
CAGGTTGGCGGCGGCCAGGTCGTCGATGGCCGCGAGCACGGTTGTCATGCTGTAGCGGGTCGCTTTTTGCAGCTGGAACTTGGATGCCTTGCCCTCGCTCCGGATGATATGCAGGATCGTGTTGCGCATGTTGGCTTTGCGCCATTCGCCCATTGATTTCATATCGCGGCCGTGCCTCCAGGATCAGGGTTGATCGGGTGATCATACCTATAATACCGGAAATGGGGCATAATGTGTACATAATTGGTCGTTGTTTGCTAAAATTTGTATAAAGTGACAATTTCGATGGCGAAATAAACCATGTTGCGTGATTTCTTAATGATATGTTTCTTGAAACAACTTCAAGAATGAGAACATTTTGAGAATGTTGGCAAGACCGCTCCGAATGTATCCGTTTGCGGATGCGATACTTTCCGGCGAATGTTGCCCAGGCGTTCCGGGCGGACGGGCTGCAGCGTCACCCCTTCGCCCGGAGGGTGCGGAAGAGGAGGAACGAGATGCCGATGCCGGCAGTCACATAGGCGAAGATCATGCCATAGGAGAGGGTGTAGGATCCGGTCCAGTCGCGCAGCAGGCCGCCGACCGAGGAGCCGATCGTGACCGAGAAGATGCTGTAGGAAAGCATGTAGCTGAAGTTGATATGGAACCAGCGTTGCCCGAAGACGCTGCCTGTGAACACCGGCACCAGCGAGGTCACGCCGCCGAAGCAGAAGCCGCAGAACAGGTAGCCGGCACCAAGCAGGGCGACATTTCCCAGGCGGGCGGCCAGCTGCAGGCAGACGGCGCCGGCGAGGTAGCCGCCTGAGACCAGCAGCAGGGCAAAGCGCAGGCCTCGCCGGTCGTGCAGGGTTCCCGCGAGAAAGCGGCCGGCCCCGCTGGCGATGCTGAGCAGCCCCAGCAGCAGTGCCGTCACCATCGGGTCGGCGCCCAGGTCACTGGCCCCCGGCGCGGCATGGGCAAAGATGGTCATGCCGCTGCCGCCGTTGAGGGTGAGCCAGAGGAAGAACAGCCAGAAGGCTGGCTGGCGCAGCATGGCACGCGGCGAGACCGCCGGGTCGGGGCGGGGGGCGGGGGCCGGGCTCACGCCGGGTGCGGCGGTCCCCCCGCTGGGCCGGGTTGCGGCAGCCGATCCGGATGAACCGGCCGTACCGGCCGTACCGGCTCCCGCGCGCTGCGAACCGGCCTCGCCGGCACTGGCGGCAGAGGGCGTCGCCGGGACCATCAGGAACGAGCCGGCGAAGTTGATCGCAAAGAAGATGAAGGCGAGCACCGTCATGGTCCGCCGCCAGCCGAGCGGCGAATTGAGCATCAGGGTCGTCAGCGATCCGAGCACAAAGGTGCCGGAGCCATAGAACATGAGCATCAGGCCGGAAACCGTGCCGCGGCGCTCCGGGAACCAGGGCAGGACCGTGGCGATGATCGTGTTGTAGGCGACGCCCACACCCAGACCACAGAGCACCCCATAGCTCAGGATCAGCTGCGGCAGGGTCGTTGTGCGGGCGGAAAGCGCAAAGCCGGCCAGAAAGAGTACGGCGGCGCACTGGACGACGCTGCGCGCGCGCAGGCGGCGCATCATCTGGCCGCTCAGCAGTGTGCCAAGCGTGAAGGTGATGATCGAGACGGTGAAGATGACGGCCGTCTCGGCCCGCCTCCAGCCATACTCCAGCTCCAGCGGCCGGACGAAGATCGACCAGCCGTAGTTCAGGCCGAGCGACATCATGACCACAAGACTGCCGGCCAGGATGGCGATCCGGCCAGGCTGGCGCCAGGACAGGGTGCCTGAAGGCAAGACGGGACGCTTCTCGGTCATGGCGGCGCTCCATTCTGATCGCAGCGGCTTCTCGCCGACAGCAGCCGATCACCATTTTACGGGACTGCCGGCATGGCGGCAAGAACCGGCGGCATTGAAACAGGCATGAAAATATGCCTGCTGCGGGCCTTTCACAGGCCATTCGGCATTGACAGTGCCGCCGCTTCTGCCTAACATGGTACCGAATGCCGTTCGCCAGCCAGCCAACGGACTAGCCAGGAGGAATTGCCGACCATGAACCTGCTGAAGATCCATCCGCGCGACAATGTCGCTGTTGCCGTCGAGTCCGCAGCTGCGGGCGAGACCTGCCAGGGCGTCGCCGCACGCGAGCCGATTGCCAAGGGCTTCAAGATGGCCCTGTCCGACCTGGCCAAGGGCCAGCCCGTCATCAAGTACGGCAGCCCGATCGGCTATGCCACCCAGGACATCGCCGCCGGCTCGCTGGTGCATGTCCACAACCTGCGCACCACCCTCTCCGGTGAGATCGAGTATGTCTACGCGCCGGTCGGGGCGTCGGTGGATCCCCTGCCGCCGCGGAATTTTGACGGCTATGTCCGTCCGGACGGCCGTGTGGCGACCCGCAACGAGATCTGGATCATCCCGACCGTCTCCTGTGTCAACGGCACGATCCGCATCCTCGAGCGCGAGGCGGCCTCTCTGGCCGGCGGCAGCCTGGAGGCAGTCGTCGCCTTCCCGCATCCCTACGGCTGCTCGCAGATGGGTGAGGACCACCTGATGACCCAGCGGATCCTGGCCGCTCTCGCTGACCATCCAAACGCCGGCGGTGTCCTGATTGTCGGCCTCGGCTGCGAAAACAACCAGGTCAGCCAGTTCCAGAAGGTCCTGGGCGATTACGACCCGAAGCGCTACCGCTTCCTGGTTACGCAGGAGCATGAGGATGAAGTCGAGGAGGGCATGCGCCTCCTGCGCGAACTGGCCGACCACGTCCGGCAGGCGAAGCGCGAGCCGGTCCCGGTCTCGAAGCTGGTCGTCGGCCTCAAGTGCGGCGGCTCCGACGGCCTGTCCGGCATCACGGCCAACCCGCTGGTTGGCTCCTTCTCCGACCGCCTCATTGCCCACGGCGGCAGCACCGTGCTCACCGAGGTGCCCGAGATGTTCGGCGCCGAGACCCTGCTTATGAACCGGGCCAAGGACCGTGCCACCTTCGACAAGACCGTGCAGATGATCAACGACTTCAAGCAGTACTACATCGACCACGACCAGGTCATCTATGAGAACCCATCTCCCGGCAACAAGGCTGGCGGCATCTCCACCCTCGAGGACAAGTCGCTTGGCTGCGTCCAGAAGGGCGGCAGCGCTCCGGTCGTCGACGTCATCCCGTATGGCGGCCAGGTCACGGCCCAGGGCCTGACCCTGCTTTCTGGCCCGGGCAACGATGTCATCTCGATCACGGCCATGACGGCCGCCGGCGCCCATGTGATCCTGTTCACGACCGGCCGTGGCACGCCGATGGGCGCTCCGGTGCCGACGGTCAAGGTGTCCAGCAATTCCGCCATGGCGGCCCACAAGCACAGCTGGATCGACTTCAATGCCGGCCCGATCGTCGAGGGCCGCACGATGGACGAGATGACCGATGACCTGCTCGACTTCGTCATCGAAGTTGCGTCCGGCCGCATCCTGACGAAGGCCGAAGTCAACGGCCTGCGCGAGATTGCCATCTTCAAGGATGGCGTCATCCTCTGAGCCGCCCGGGAGCAACGGCCGCCAAGCCAAGGACCCGCTGATCCTCCGAGCCGCGGATCCGCTGAGCCGCATCTGCCTGAATCCCATCCCGACTGTGCAGGGCGCTGCCTTCCCCGTGAAGGCAGCGCCCTTTTCTGATTTATTGTTAGATTTCTAATAATTAGAATTCTAACTAATTGACATGCCTTCGAGACGGTGCTATCGTTGTGATGCTGTGGGTTCCGCCGTGGCAACCGCCGATTGGCGCCGGCATAGGCCGGACCGCCCGGCTGCCGATCTGGCAGACACTGATGCAATGGAGGCCAGCATGGATATTCCCGACAATGAGACGCTCAAGCAGATCATGTTCCATCTACCGCTGTTCCGGCAGGTCTTCCTGGTCGACACACGCGAGTTCTTCAGCAGCTATCCGGATCTCAAGCCGTCTCACATCCACGCCATGATGTTCCTTATGGTGAACGGCGAGACGACCATGACCCGGCTCTCCAGCCTGCTCCGGATGGAGAAGGGCTCGCTGACCTCCGTGGCCGAGCGGCTGGTCTCCTTTGGCCTGGCCGAGCGCCAGACCGATCCCGAGGACCGTCGCAAGTCGGTTCTGCGCCTGACCGATGCTGGCCGCGGCCTGGCCGCTTCGCTGCGCCTGGCCAACGCCCGGCAGTTCGAGCAGCGCATCGGCCGGCTCGATGCCGAAGGCCAGGCGGCCTTTGCCCGCTGCCTGTCCGAGATGAACGACCTGCTGCGCCAGATGCTCGATCCGAGCCAGCTCCACTGCCTGAATCCGCATCATCTGCCCGCCGGCCACAATACCGGCGCCTGCCCAATGACAGCTCCCGACGCCGTCCCGATGACGGCACCCGACACCGTCCCGATGACGGCACCCGACGCCGTCCCGATGATGGCTTCCGACGCCGGCCCCGATGCCGGTGCCGGCACTCCCTGATTCCATCGCGATCCCTGGCTGGAGGTTCATGCCATGCTCAAGCTGATGAAGTATCTCAAACCGTATGTCCTGTCCGTGGTCATCATCTTCGCCCTGCTCTTTGCCCAGGCGCAGGCGGATTTGGCGCTGCCGGACTACATGTCGCGCATCGTCAACGTCGGCCTGCAGCGCGGCGGCATCGCCGACGCCGTGCCAGAGGCCATGCGCGCCTCCGCCTTCGACCGCCTGAGCCTGCTGCTGAGTGCCGAGGACAAGGCCTTCGTCAGCAGCCATTACGAGACGGTCGCGAAAGCCGGCAGTGGCGC
>CAYOHO010000202.1:0-4760 GCA_964403755.1 uncultured Oscillospiraceae bacterium | reverse complement strand
GCACCCTCTATGCCTTCCAGAAGGATGCGGCGCTGGCCATCATCAACAAGCTGGAGACGTTCAACGGCTGCATCCTCGCTGACAGCGTTGGCCTGGGCAAGACTTTCACCGCACTCGCCGTCATCAAGTATTACGAAAACCGCAACCGCTCAGTGCTCGTGCTGTGTCCCAAAAAGCTCTCGGACAACTGGAACACCTTCAAAGGCAATTACATAAACAATCCGATTGCAGCCGATCGCCTGCGCTACGATGTGCTCTACCACACCGACCTCTCACGGGATCGGGGGCAATCCAACGGCCTTGATCTGGGCAGACTCAACTGGGGCAACTACGACCTCGTCGTCATCGACGAATCGCACAATTTCAGGAACGGTGGGGAAGTCTATGGCGACGACCGCCGCGAGAACCGCTACCTTCGCCTGATGAACCGAATCATCCGCACAGGGGTGAAGACAAAGGTCCTGATGCTTTCAGCGACACCGGTAAACAACCGCTTCATCGACCTGCGCAACCAGCTGGAACTGGCCTATGAGGGCAACCCTGACCTCATACGCGAGAAACTGAAGACACGGCATTCCATCGACGAGATATTCCGGAATGCGCAGACAGTCTTCAACAAGTGGAGCAAGCTTGAAGAGAAGGAACGCACAACCAGCGCCCTTCTGCAATCGCTCGACTTCGATTTTTTCGAACTTCTCGACAGCGTCACGATTGCCCGATCGCGAAAACACATCGAAAAATACTACAACATGAGCGAGATCGGTACTTTTCCGGAAAGGCTCAAACCCGTATCCCTGCGCCCGCCTTTGAGCGATCTGAAAAATGCCATCAACTACCGCGAGATCTACGAACAGCTGATGCAGTTGAACCTTTCGGTCTATATCCCGACGGATTTCATATTCCCCAGCAAACTCGGAAAGTATGTGGACACATCCCTGAACATCAACCGCGCAGGGCGGGAAATGGGCATACGCCGCCTGATGAGCATCAATCTCCTCAAGCGGCTTGAAAGCTCAGTCCAGTCATTCAGGCTCACCGTCGACCGGGTAAAATCGCTTATCGACGAGACCATCGCGGAAATCGACGCGTACCCGGATGGTGGAAACCCAGTCATAGAAGGACACGAACTGACAGACGAACATGAGGATTTCGACGATGACGACCGCAACACGGAGTATTTCGCAGCCGAGCATCATATCAAGATCGATCTTGCAGACATGGACTACAAGACATGGCGCGACAGGCTCCTCAAGGACTCAGAAACGCTTGCACTCCTTGCGTCGCTCATCGACGACATCACTCCGGAACACGACTCGAAGCTTCAGACGCTTTTCGGATTGATCGAAGCCAAGCAGGCAAGCCCGATCAACGATGGAAACCGGAAAATCCTCATCTTCACTGCCTTTTCGGATACTGCTGAATACCTGTACGGGCAGGTGAGCGCGTTCATGAAGTCCAGATACGGCCTGGATACGGCCATGGTCACGGGGAGCGTGGACGGAAAGACCACGATCAAAGGGCAGCGGGCTTCGATGAACGAAGTGCTGACCCTCTTTTCTCCGATTTCCAAGGACAAGCACCTGCTGATGCCCGGCAACCGGAACGAAATCTCCGTGCTCATCGCAACGGACTGCATTTCGGAAGGCCAGAACCTCCAGGACTGCGACTACTGCATCAATTACGACATCCACTGGAACCCCGTGCGCATAATCCAGCGCTTCGGGCGCATCGACCGCATCGGGAGCCGCAACCAGGTCATCCAGCTGGTGAACTTCTGGCCAGATGTGAACCTGGACGAGTATCTCTCGCTGAAAGGCCGCGTAGAGACGAAGATGCGCATTTCGGTGATGACGGCCACAGGCGACGATGACCTTATAAATGCCGAGGAGAAGGGCGACCTTGAATACCGCAAGGCGCAGCTGAAACGGCTTCAGGAAGAGGTCGTGGATATCGAGGAGATGCATTCCGGCATTTCCATAATGGATCTGGGACTCAATGAATTCCGTCTCGATCTGCTCGAGTATGTGAAAGCGAACGGCGACATGGACAGGGTACCGTATGGGCTGCACGCGGTGGTGCCTGCCTCGGAGGACTGTCCGCCGGGCGTCGTGTTCCTGCTCAAGAACCGCGACAACAGCGTCAACCTGAACCAGCAGAACCGCCTGCATCCCTTCTACATGCTATATCTGGGATCGGAGGGCAAGGTACTCTGCAGCCACCTCTCGCCCAAGGAACTGCTGGATAAAACCCGCAGGCTGTGCAAAGGCATGGACAGGCCGATTCCGGAAGCGTACCGCCAGTTCAATGCGGACACGAAAGACGGGCGGGAAATGGGCAGTGTTTCCTCGCTGCTTACCCGGGCAATCAGTTCAATCATCGAAATAAAGGAAGAAAGCGACATCGACAGTCTTTTCAGCAAGGGTGGCACATCGGCACTGACGACGCGCATCGGCGGGCTGGATGACTTCGAACTGCTGTGCTTTCTTGCAGTGAGGTGATGCCATGACAGGATTGCCCCGTTCGACCGAAGTGAACCGCCGCGTGGCCAAGGAAAAGCTGTACGAAAACGCAAGCCTGGCGCCGGCGGTACGGGACATGATCAAGGAACAGATCGAGTCCATCATCTGGCGCTACAAGCTGGCGGATACTACCACTGGTGTCGCAGCAGGAGAAACTGTAAAAGAGCTTCAGGTATTTGAATTGGTACTCCGGCAGAAAGGCTTGGACAGCCGGGTACTTTCCGCGATTGCCAAAGCGATCCCCTACAAGATCCTGTTTCTTCTGACCCATGAAAATGAGGTCCAGGCATGGATCGAAGCCGCCGGTACGTTCTACACTGCGGATTGGATTCCATATGAAAATCTCGCACTGAAGTTTGAAGGTCTGAATCTGGATGCCGTGTACGGGAACCTGGCACGGCAGATCGCAGGCGGACGGCTTGGAACGGAAGGCGACCTTTCCGAGGCCGTGGACCGAGACCGGCGCCGGCAAGCTTGCGAACGTGAGATCGCTTTGATTGAAAAGAAAATGACGAATGAAAAACAGTTCAACCGCCAGGTGGAACTGCACGGTGAATTGAAGGAATTGATTCGGAAACTGGAGGAACTCAATGATGGATAAAATGAAATTCGAAACTCCCGATCTGACCGCTGAAAACGTGGCCAAGATCGCATCTCTCTTTCCTGGCGTCGTTACCGAAGGAAAAGTGAATTTCGATCTTCTGCGCAGCATGCTGGGGGATGAAGTCTTTACCGATGAGGCTTACGAGTTCACCTGGGTTGGGAAACGGGCAGCGATCGAGGAAGCAGCGAAACCGATCCGCAAGACATTGCGGCCGTGCAAAGAAGAAAGCAAGAATTGGGATACTACTGAAAACCTGTATATCGAGGGAGATAATCTTGAGGTTTTGAAATTACTTCAAGAAAGCTACCTTGGTAAAATCAAGATGATATATCTAGATCCACCGTATAATACTGGCAATGATTTTATATATCAGGATGATTACTCACAGAGTAAAGAAAATTTTGATATAGAAGTAGGTAATTTTAATAGTAACGGTGATAGGTTGTTTAAAAATACTCAGACAAATGGCCGATTCCACTCTGACTGGTGTAGTATGATCTACTCACGTTTAGTGTTGGCAAGAAATCTACTGACTGTAGATGGAGTAATATTTGTAAGCATAGATGATAATGAATGTCACAATGCAAGAAATATCCTTGACGAAGTTTTTGGATATACAAATTTTATTAGCCAATTTATTTGGTCTGCTGGAAGGAAGAATGATTCTAGGCTGGTTTCAATTTCGCATGAATATATTCTTTGTTATGCCAAATCAAAAGACTATTTAAAAGATTCTAATTATATTTGGAGAGAAAAAAAGCAAGGCCTAGATGAAATCTATGCTGAGTATGAACTATTAAAAAAAGAATATGGTAGCAATTATGATATTATTCAAAAAAAGTTAAGAGAATGGTATAAAACACTTCCGAAAACACACCCTGCATTCAATCATTCTCATTATTCATGTGTAGACAGTAGAGGTATATATTTTCCAGATAATATTTCATGGCCTGGTGGAGGAGGTCCGAAGTTTGAAATACTCCATCCTATAACAAAAAGACCTGTTAAAACACCATCACGAGGGTGGATGTTCGGATCGAAGGAACGAATGATGGAAGTAATAAAGGATGATCGAGTTCATTTTGGAAAAGATGAAGACAGTGTCCCTTGTATAAAGTCATACCTTAGCGATAGAGAGTATTCAGCACCTTATAGTGTGTTTTATAGAGATGGTCGTGCTGCCACAAAAAGGTTAAGGGCTTTAATGGGAGGTGATGTATTTCAAAATCCGAAGGATGAAGAAATTATTAGGAGCATTATTGAGTTTGTTGGTACTAAAGATTCAATAATACTAGATTTCTTCAGCGGTTCAAGCACAACTGCTCATTCAATATTTTTACAAAACTTATTGGATGGTGGTAATAGGAAATTTATCATGGTTCAAATTGCTGAACCATGTGACGAAAATACTGAGGCAGGAAGCGCTGCTATCAAGCTTGGATGGCCAACAATTTCTGAAATCGGCAAAGAGCGCATACGCCGTGCAGGGGAAAAGCTAAGAGCTGAATTAAGTACTACGAATGTTCAATTGAAATTTGGTATTGCACCAAAAAAGGTTCCCGACATCGGCTTCCGTGTCCTTAAACTCGACGATTCGAACATGAAGGACGTGTATTACTCGCCGGGCGACTATGCCC